>JAEMQE010000083.1 GCA_022758945.1 Lentimicrobium sp.
TTTTGGATTTAGTTGGATATGTAAAATCAAAGGAATCCATAGATTAGTTAATGATAATGGAGTTTTTACTCAAAAACCAAGAGGTCTTATTACGGCTCATATTATTGGGATAATTTGGTTAGGAATCCTTCCAATAATTGTTTTGAAGCAATCAATTTTACAAGTTTTAACTGAAATTAAAATACCAGTAAGTTTTATTATAGTGCTGTACTTTTTCCTTTTAATTTTAATTATTGCCATTGCTTTTGAACAAAGTAAAAATGCTTATGAAAAAAGTCAAAGTTCTTCAGAAAGCTTTGCTCGATTATCATCAGATTTTTTCATTTCCTATTTTATTGTTAGGGCTTTATTTCTGTTTTCTTATGAATTATGGTTCAGAGGTTTTTTGCTTTTTGGCTGTATTCATTGGTTTGGAATTCCATTAGCTGTTTTTATAAATGTTACGCTTTATGTTTTATTGCACATTTTTAATGGCAAAAAAGAAGCTTTGGCTTGTATTCCATTTGGTCTTTTAGTTTGTTTTTTTAGTATAGTATTTAACTCCGCTTCACCAGCTATAATGCTGCATATTGGTTTTTCGCTGGCTTATGAAATTAACATTTATCGATTAAATTTAATTAACTCTAAAACTGTAAAATCATGAAAATTTTAGTAACAGGCGCAACAGGATATTTAGGAAATAGGCTTACTCTTAGATTGGCCGAGCTCAATAATGAAATACATATTTTGGTAAGAAATCCTAATTCTGAGAATATTCCTCAGCATAAAAACATCAGGGTGTTTTCTGGTGACATCACGGATAAACCATCCATAACAGTAGCAATTCATGGATGTGAGCAAGTATATCATACAGCTGCATTGGTAAAAGCTTTTGACAAAGATTCGTCCCTTTTTTACAAAGTAAACGTCGAAGGAACTCGAAATCTATTGGATTCAGCTCTTGAAACTGGAGTTAAAAAATTTGTGTTTACCAGTAGTTGCAGTGTAATTGGAGCAACAATAAAAGAAGCGATGTGCGAAAACGACACACGAATCTCTCCGCTTGATAATGATTATGATAACACAAAATTTCTAGCCGAAAATATTGTGAAAGAATTTAGCAATAAAGGATTGCACACAGTGATTGTTTCTCCTTCAAAAGTATTTGGGCCAAGCGGTTTTGAAACTAAAACAATCTCTGTAAACACGATCATAAATAAATTTATTAAAGGGGAATTCACTTTCATTCCTAAACCAAGCAAACTCGTGGCTAATTACTGCTTAATTGATGATGTAGTTGAGGGTCATATACTTGCTATGTCTAAAGGGAAAGCAGGTGAAAATTATATACTTGGAGGAGAAAATATTTCTTTTGAGACGCTTTTTCAAACTATAGGAACTTTATCAGAAAAGAAGGGTAAGCTTATTGAAATCCCTAGAATTATTATGAAAACTTTCGCTATTCTGCAATGGATAAAATTTAAAGCAACTAATGGAGAGCCATTAATAACGGAAAATAGTATAAGGCAAATTTATTGTAATAAAATTTTCAGCAGTGATAAAGCAACCCGAGAACTAGGTTACAAAATAACTCCTTTGAGAGAAGGATTACAACAAACTATTCACTTTTTAAAAAATAGAAATCATGTCTAAAAATTTATACACTTTGATAACCGGCGCCAGTGAAGGATTTGGAAAAGCATTGGCAACTGAATGTGCATCCAGAAAAATGAATTTAATTCTTGTGGCATTACCAGATTCTAAACTTCATTTTCTAGCCGAAACATTAATCCAAAAATATGCTATTGATGTAATAGCGATTGAAAAAGACCTTTCTATTGAAGAGAATTGTACAATGCTCTACAATCAAGTTGAAGAGCTAAATCTTTCTGTCAATATGCTCATCAATAATGTAGGGATAAGCAGTACTATGTTTTTTGGTGAAGGGGATATTAATTTTTATCAAAAGCAAGTAAAATTAAATGTAATAACAACTACGCTACTTACCAGCCTATTTCTCGATATGTTGAAAACAAATAAACCTTCCCATATTTTGAACGTAGGAAGTCTTAGCTGCTTCTTTTATTTGGCAAAAAAACAAGTGTATGGCGCCACTAAATCCTATGTCTATTCTTTTTCAAAAAGTCTTCGCGGAGAATTGAGCCCTAAGGGTATAAATGTAAGTGTAGTTTGTCCAGGTGGTATGAACACAAATCCAACAATAATAAAGACCAATGAGGCTAATAACTGGCTAGCTCGCCAATCAATAATGAATCCTGAAGAAGTCGCCCCAATAGCTATTAAAGGGCTATTAAACCGAAAGGAGATTATTATTCCAGGACGTATGAACAAATTATTTCTGATAATAGATAAATTGGTGCCCTCCTTCCTCATTAAAATGATTGCCAATAATCACGTAAATAAATTTGAGTCTTACAATATAGGAAATAAGCCAATAAATGAAACTGTCTTTAGTAGATTGCTGGAAACAATAAGTTGATAATTGAATGAGGAAAATCACTAAAATTCAATCATTTTTTAATTGATATGCATTGTTTAACAATTATTTAAAAACAATTACATTTACACTATGGTAAAAAAACTAATATTCATATTACTTTTATTCCTTTCACAGTGGTCTAATTCACAGGGGTATATAGATTTATTCTCCATCAATTATGGGAAATCTGCGGCGACTAGTTATGAAAATGGTTCTCAAACGACAACAATTACAAATTTTGATGTCGATCTTACTTTGCCAATTGAGTTGAATGAAAAATATGCGATTATTACGGGTGTAGATTTTAGTAATAATACCTTGCAGTTATTCCCTGATTCAAACTACAACAATCTATATTTAACGCGAATAAAAGCAGGAATTAATATAACTCATTCTGAGCGTTGGAGCGGAACTTATTTGCTTCTTCCCAAAATATCTTCTGATTATATAAATTTAAGTATGGAAGATTTTTATATAGGGGGTGTGGCAGTTTTGAAATATAAAAAAAGTAAAAACTTAAGTTATAAATTCGGGCTTTACGCCAGCAATGAAGCATTTGGTTTGTTTGTTTCTCCTTTAATTGGGCTTTATTATTTGAGTCCAAGTTCTCGTTTTGAAATGAATTTGTATTTGCCTAACAATGCCGATTTGAATTATAGTTTAACCAATAAAACAAAAATTGGAACCGATTTTGTTGCTCGAGGAAAAAGCTTCAAACTTACCACCGATGGCATACGTTCCTCTTATGCCGAAAATAATTCCTTGGAATTTTCCTCTTACTTACAAAATAATTCACTCAACAAAATGGTACTTCTTCGACTAAAAATAGGATATTCCACTAACAGTTTTGAAGTTTATCCCATTGACCAAAAAATTGCATTTGCAACTACTCTGTTCAAATTTAGCGATAACAGGACACAATTAAATACTAATTTGTCAAGCAGTCCTTTCATTAAGATTGAGGCTATATATCGGTTTGATATAGCTTCTAAGTAAGACAAATAGCCCTAATTTAACTATTAATAAATAATTCACTACTATTGTAAATATTTCTCAATTCTAACAACAATTAATATAAATTCAAAATTATGAAAAACACAATCATTTATTTACTCGTTTTTTCTTTTTTGTTGCAAAGTTGTCATACTTATAAAGCCATAGATTTAAAAGAAACTCAATTAGTTGTTGGCAAAAACTACCAAATCAAACAAGATACTAAATTTGTAAAAGCAAAACTTGAAAAAGTAACTGACAGTACTCTAACTGTTTTAGAAGGAAATACCAAGAAAGACATTACGGTTTCTAAAATTAAAGAAATTAAAGTGAAAGAATTTTCTACTTGGAAAACTGTAACATTATTGGTGGGGTTAACGTTGACTACAGCAGTTATAATTGGAGTAGCTGCAGCGGAAACAGCAGTAGTTACAGGATATAATTAACAACTTTACGGTCTGTTTATTCCTAAGGTGTTTTGGATTACTATTTTTATTTTCTGTTTTCCACCAAATGATTTACTATTTTTGTGGAATAATAAAAAACAGGATTGCTTCTTTCAAATAGCAATCAACAATTACTATGAACAAAAATTATTACGCAATTATAATGGCCGGTGGAGTAGGTTCGCGATTTTGGCCTGTAAGCACAGCTGAATTTCCAAAACAATTTCACGATATGTTGGGTGCAGGTGAAACCCTGATCCAGAAAACATTCAGCCGATTGTCAAAATTAATTCCAGTAGAGAATATTTTGATATTAACTAACGAGAAATACAATTCGATAGTTTTAGAACAATTACCAATGGTAAAACAAGAGCAAGTTTTGCTGGAACCAGCAATGAGAAATACGGCACCTTGTATTTTATATGCTTCTCTAAAAATCCAAAAACAAAATCCCGATGCAGTGATGGTTGTTGCACCAAGTGACCACTGGATTGAAGATGAAACAGCCTTTGCTAATAATCTACAACAATGTTTCGATTTTTGTGCCAATGAAAATGCGTTGATGACCCTCGGAATTCAACCAACATTTCCGAACACCGGTTTTGGTTACATTGAATTTGACAAAACAGATGCTAATCCAATAAAAAAAGTATCCCAATTTCGAGAAAAACCAGATTACGAAACTGCAAAAGCGTTTCTTAAAAGCGGTAATTTCCTCTGGAACGGCGGTATTTTTATTTGGAGTGTAAAATCGATAACTGAAGCTTTCGAAAAATTTCAGCCACAAATGAATGCCTTGTTTCATAAAGGAATTGAAAGTTATAATACAGCGGAAGAAAAATCATTTATTGAAAAAAATTATGCCTTGGCCGAAAATGTTTCTATTGATTATGCCGTGATGGAAAATGCCAAAAATGTATATGTTCTTCCCGCTACTTTCGATTGGAATGATTTAGGTACTTGGGGTTCCTTGCACGAAAAACTTCCAAAAGACAAAAACGATAATGCTGTAGTAAATGCAACTGTTTTATTGCAAAACGCGTCGAGTAATATTATCAGTACATCTAAAGATAAATTGGTAATCATTGATGGACTTGAAGATTATATAATCGTAGACAAAGACAATGTTTTGTTGATTTACCCCAAAAGTAAAGAGCAGGAAATTAAGGGAATAGTAAGTGGCTTGAAATAGTTTAGTCACTTGCTGGAAATCAAAACCCAAATTCAATAAGAGAAAGCAGTGCCTAAAAAAGAAAATCAACTCTTCATTTATTTAGCTTTTGCATCTATTTACATTGTATGGGGAAGCACCTATTACTTTATTTTTTTAGGACTAAAAACCATTCCTCCATTTATGTTGATGGGATTGCGTTTTGTAATATCTGGATTGCTATTACTTGTTTTGCTTAAAAAACAAGGTAATTTACAACTGCCAAAACAACAAGACATTTTAAAAAACGCACTATACGGATCGCTAATGCTTGTTGGGGGAACAGGTTCAATAATGTGGGCTGAGCAGTATGTTCCCACAGGAATTGCCTCTATTTTGGTTTGTAGTTTACCCTTTTGGTTCTTAGTTTTGGACTATCCAAAATGGAAAGAAAATTTTTCCAACATAAGTTCACTTTTAGGATTAATCATAGGATTTTCAGGAATTTTTATCCTTTTTGGAGGGAATAATTCAATGGTTTCGACCCATTTTGTGTTGGGTATTTGCGTCATAGTTATTGGAGGAATATTATGGGGATTAGGTTCCTTGTTTTCGAGATATCATCCCACATCTTTACCTACTATGATGAATGTTGCATTGCAATTTATTTCCGCTGCGATTGTTTGCTTGATGATTTCAGGTTTTACAAATGAACTGGAAGATTTTCATATTAAGAATGTCTCTTTAATATCTTGGTTAAGTACCGCTTATTTGGGTGTTTTCGGTATTTTGGCTTATGGAGCTTATGTATGGTTGATTACCAAACGTTCATTAATTCAAGTTGGAACTTATGTTTACATAAATCCGGTTATTGCAATTTTTTTAGGTTGGATGTTTGCCAAAGAAGCTATATCCCCAAAACAATTACTGGCTTTATTAATAATTCTAATAGGCGTTGTTTTGATAAATTGGTCAGAATATCGCAAAAAAATATTTAAGCAGAAAATCAATAGATTATCCACGTAGATATGCTTCTCTGACTTTTTTGAATAAATTTGAGGAGTAAACAAATTCAACGATAGCAGCATTATCCGTCCTGAAAATTTCTTCTTTTGTGCCTTCCCAAGCTTTAACTCCATTTTTCAGAAACAGGATATTCTCGCCAATTTCCATCACAGAGTTCATATCGTGGGTGTTGATTACCGTTGTGATGTTGTATTCTTCGGTAATTTCACGGATAAGATTGTCAATCAGAGTTGCTGTATTGGGGTCTAAACCTGAATTGGGTTCATCGCAAAAAAGATATTTGGGATTGTTCACAATCGCACGTGCAATGGCAACCCGTTTTTGCATCCCTCCTGAAATTTCTGAAGGTAATTTATGATGAGCATCAACAAGTGCTACTCTTTTTAGAACAAAATCTACACGATCCTGAATTTTATGTTTGTCATCATTGGTAAACATCCTTAACGGAAATCCCACATTTTCTGAAACGGTCATCGAATCAAACAATGCACTTCCTTGAAAAAGCATCCCAATTTCTGTTCTCAATTCTCGTTTTTCATCAGAATCAAGGTCGGAATAAATTCGGCCGTCAAAAGAAATTGTTCCTACTTCGGGAGTGAAAATTCCGAGCAGTGATTTTAACAAAACGGTTTTCCCGGAACCACTTTGCCCAATAATCAAATTAGTTTTTCCAGTTTCGAAAATAGTAGAAATACCTTTAAGAATTTTGGTGCCGCCAAATGATTTCTCTATGTTTTTTATTTCTATCATTAAGTCAAGAGTAATTGCGTTAGAATATAATTCATCAAAATAATCATAACCGATGTCCAAACAAACGCAACGGTACTGGCTTTCCCAACCTCAAGAGCACCACCTTTCATATAATATCCATGAAAAGCTGGAATAGAAGCTAGTAATATTCCAAAAATAAAAGTCTTGATAAAGGCATAAGTAACATGAAACGGAATAAAATTAATTTGAACACCCTCAATGAAATCTGTACTCGTTCCAAAACCACCATAAACTGTAGCTATATAACCACCAAAAACGCCTAAAAACATACTAATTCCTATTACAAATGGATAAAGCAGTACGGCAATAAGTTTTGGAAATACAAGGTAATTCAACGAATTTACACCCATTACCTCTAGAGCATCAATTTGTTCTGTAACACGCATCGATCCAATACTTGATGTTATGAATGAACCCATTTTACCGGCCATAATAACGGAGATAAATGTTGGGGCAAACTCTAATATTACGGATTCCCGAGTGGCAAAACCAATAAGATTTTTAGGGATTAATGGATTGTTCAGGTTTAATGCAGTTTGAATAGATACAACACCACCTACGAAAAAGGAAATAAAAGCCACAATTCCAAGTGAATCGATAATTAAATCATCAATTTCCTTGAAGATAAGTCCTCTCATTACAGACCATTTAGTCTGTTTGCTGAAAATTTCTTTCCACATCAAAAAGTATTTTCCTATCTGAGATAAATAGCGAATGAGCATCATAGTTTTTAAATATTGTCAAAAATAGTTATAAGTTGTGAGTTATCCACTTTTTAAAGAAGGGAACGCTAAAAAATTTTCTCTTTCATTTTTTGTAAACGATATTTTCTGATAAATTTCGCTTGTTCATTTGTAACCAACAATGGGGTTTTTGCTAATTTGGCTTTCAAAAAGCCTTTGATATAATCAAAAAAGAGTAAGGGTTTCTTTTTCATCATTGCCAGTTTTGCCGAAGCAATAGCAGTTATTATAAATCCATAACCCAAAGTATAAAATGCTTCTCCTTGTTTGTAACGAGCGGTTTTGTTGTAGTTAGCGCCAGTTGGTTTCAGATGTTTTACGATTAATGAAGAATCCGTTATTACTTTCCAACCATAAAATTTGGCTAACAATTCGTCAACGGTGTCCCAACCCATTGCAGGTTTTAAGTTTCCCATTTGTACGAAAAAAGCTTTTCTATAGGCTTTAAAAGCTCCCCGAATATGGTCTTTGTCTGTTAGGTTTTCTAAAATCCAATGGCCATTTTTTTCGATGTAGGCAAATCCGCCAGCCATTCCCGCCTTTGAATCTTTTTCGAAAACAGAAGCAATTCGTTCAAAATAATTGTCAGGTAAAATTAAATCAGCATCCAGTTTTACTATTACGTCATAATCATTATCCAAGGTTTCAAAACCTTTATGAAATGCTTGAATGACTTTGCTTCCCGGCAAATGTATCGCCTCGGAAGTTTTGTTTACTAATGTAATAAATGGATTTTCTTTGGCGAAAAGCAAAACAATTTCGGCAGTTTTATCTGTAGAATTATCGTTGACAACAACTACTTTTTTAGGCAGAAGCGTTTGCGAAATCAAGGATTGCAAAGTTAATGCAATAAAATCTTCTTCGTTGTGTGCCGGAATGACGATGTAATATTTCATAAGCTTTAAACTGAAAACTGCGACTGAAAACTATTTTACTCTTTCAGCGTAAACAATGTAATACCTTGGTGTAAAAAATCGCAATAAAGGCCTGAATCCAATTTTCTTCACAGGATGGGTAAATTTTTGGCTATCGATAATTTTCCAACCTGTTTTTTCTAAAAGCCAGTCCAATTGCCAATCTTCAAATTCGTGGTAATGTCTGTCCCACATATCTGTTTTGCTGCGATACGCTGGTGAAAACCACAATCTCAAAGGAATTGAAATAAGCAATTTATCAGATTTTACATTTTCTAATATGGTATATGGATTTAATAAATGTTCAAAAATTTCAAAAGCAGTAAAAACAGTATATTTTTCG
>JAEMQE010000064.1 GCA_022758945.1 Lentimicrobium sp.
AAAACCAATTATCGTGATTTATTTCCAAAACCTCCCGATTTGGATTCTGCTATTTCGTGTAATGATGTTGGTGTTTTGGGAGTAATTCCGGGTATTATTGGAACAATGCAAGCCATCGAAGCGCTAAAAATCATTACTGGTGTTGGTAAATCCTTGGCAAATAAAATAATTTCATTTAACGCTTTGGAAAATACTTTTTACGATTTTGAAATTATCTCAAATGCAAACCAATTGGTCGATTTTCCAAAAAACAAAACAGCTTTTTTAAATTATAATTATGATTGGTTTTGTAGCTCTAATTTAGATGTTGCAACCCTTTCGGTAGAAGACTTTGACGGTCTTAGAACAAAAGAAAAAATCACTATAATCGACGTTCGGGAAAAAGGCGAACTTCCTATTGTCGATGAGTTTTCGTTTCAATTGATTCCTTTGAGTGAATTTGAAAATTTAATTTCGACCATTTCGCAAGAAAATAAAATAGTAGTCTTTTGCAAATCAGGGCAACGAAGTGCAAAAGCCATAAAAATAATTAAAGAAAATTTTCCAAGTTGTCAAGCTTTTAGTTTAACCGGAGGCATTGAGGCGTGGAAAAGTAATAATAAAATATAACGAATATGAAAGAGAAAAAAAAGCACAACGTATTTGTCAATGGGCCAATAACGCCTGAGTTTATTGCCAATAGCATTGCCAAACACAGCTCAAAAACAGATATTGGAGCTCACGATATTTTTTTAGGCCAAGTCCGAAGCGATTTAATTGATAATAAAACTGTGGTCGCCATCAAATACGAAGCCTATCAAGATATGGCGGACGAACTTTTTCACGAAATTAGAGAAGCTTCGTTTGCCAAATACAATTTAGTCTGTATGCACATTTATCACAGCCTTGGAGTAGTAAAAGCGGGTGAAATAGGTCTGTTTGTTTTTGTTTCATCCAAACACCGTAAAGTAGCTTTCGAAGCTTGTCAGGATATTGTAGAACAAATAAAAGCGATGACTCCCATCTGGGGAAAAGAAATTTTCGAAGATGATTCTTTTGTCTGGAAAGAAAATCAATAATAGCAATGTCAATGGCAATTTCAATGGCAAAAAAATCAATCAATTAACTTCTAACTCTCACCCTGAGCTTGTCGAAGGGCAACTTTCAATTTCCATTAACTCTAAACTCTAAACAACAAACCCTAAACCACAAACTCTAAACACAAACTTCCTATGGTTAATATAACATTCAAATCCAATACTCTTCGCATTGCCAAAGCGCAATCCATTGTCAAAGTCAGTAAAAAAGAAACTATTGACGCCATTGTCAATAAAACAGTTCCCAAAGGAGATGTTTTCGAAATGGCCAAAACAGCTGGACTTTTTGCCGTAAAACGCACCAGTGATATGATTCCGGATTGTCATCCGATTCCTGTTGAATTTACGGCGGTTCACTATACTATAAACGACTTGGAAATAAATATTGAAATCGAAGTGCATACTATTTACAAAACAGGAGTAGAGGTCGAGGCAATGCACGGCGCATCGGTGGTGGCATTAACAATGTACGATATGCTGAAACCTATCGATAAAGGAATCGAAATCCATTCTATCAAATTATTGGAGAAAAAAGGAGGTAAATCGGATTTTACCGATAGATTCCGCACCGATTTGAAAGCGGCCGTAATTGTCTGTTCCGATAGTATTTCGGCTGGCAAAAAATTTGATAGAGCAGGAAAAGCAATTATCCAAAAATTAGAAACTTGCAATGTTGGCATCTGCGATTATTCGATCATTTCGGATGACACGGAAGGAATTCAAGAAAAAGTCTTGGATTTATATGCACAAAATGTAGACCTTATTATATTAACAGGAGGAACTGGGCTTTCGCCAAGAGATAATTCGCCCGAAGCCATAAAACCATTATTAGACCGAGAAATTCCGGGAATTATGGAAGCCGCCCGCAATTATGGTCAAGATCGAACGCCGTTTTCAATGTTATCAAGAGGTATTGCCGGAATGAAAGGCAAAACACTTATTATGACATTACCGGGTTCAACCAAAGGCGCACAGGAATCTATGGACGCCTTGTTTCCGTCATTGTTGCACATTTTTAGGGTTGTGGATGGAAAACAACATGAATAGAAAAGAAGTTATTTTATTGGTGCAATTATTAAAACTAACTGTTTAAATTATAGAGTTTTCTTTTGTTTCTCTACAAAACTATGTGCTTGAAGTTCTAATAATTCGGTTGCTTTCTGACGTTGTAGTGTATACAATTCTTTGTCTTGGGCAATATCCTGATACACTTTATCGTGCATTGATGCGCTGGTTGTTACCAATAAATTGCGTTGGTATTTGTCTTGAGCCAAAGTAGCTTTCAGAGCCGTTTCTAAATCTTCCAGCTTATAATCGTACTCGCCTTTTGGAGATAATAATTTGGCTATAATTGGCGAAGTTTCGATTGCCAAAAACAGCAACATTATAAATAACGAAGGAATTAAAGGCAGTTTGTCTAATGCATTTATTCTCGCCATTAAGCCGTCAAAACCTTCGATTATAGGTTGTGTTTCGGTTACTTTTTTGTCTAAATCAGCTTGCAGTGTTGTCGCTTTTTTGTCGTTGATTGCAATTTTCGCTAAGTTGGTTTTTCTAAGAGAATCCAGTTCGGCGGAAGCCAAATTATGCTTGGCAATTTTCTCTTTAAAAACAGGTCCTTTGCCTAATTTCATTGTGCCTTTTGTTCCTTCGGCTTCGGTAATATAAGTTTCGTATAGGGTGTTTACTTCTTTTTCTTTTGCGGTGATTTCAGCTTTCAGGTTATCAGTTTCGGCTTTGTTTTTGTCCAAATCTGATTTGAAGTAGTTGGCCACTTCTTTTTTGTTATTCAAAGCCATTGCATTTTTTTCTTTCAACAAAACGGTGTTGATTTCCTTTTCGAAAATTTTAATTTCCAATGGTTTCGAAATTACGATGGCAATGATTATCGCCAAAACAATTCGGGGACTTGCCTGCAAAAATTCGCTTCCGAATTTGTCTCTTTTTCGAATGGTAGAAACAATGAATCTATCCAAATTAAAAATAAGCAAACTCCAAACTATGCCAAATCCCATAGCAATAAAAGGATCGTCAAAAACCGTGAAAAGCGCATAAGAACTGGCAATGAAAGCCATAACGGCGGTAAAGAAAACGGTGGCGCCAATACCGACATATTTGGTTTGTTCGCTTTCGGAACAACCTTCGAGTAGGTTTTTGTCGGCTCCCGAACAAAGGAGGAAGAATTGTTTTAACATAATGATTGATTTTGATTTGATGAAAGATGCTGATTAGTATCTGTTTAACGTTAAAAGTTACCGATTGTTATAATTTTTCTATTAGATTTATACATAAAAAAAGCCGTTCAAAACGAACAGCTTTTTTTGAATTTGAATTAAAATTAACTAAACAAGCGGAGCGCCTTCCATAATTTCGGTATTGGCAAATTCTTCAAATTTGGCAAAATTAGCTTTGAATTTTTGTGCTAATTCTACCGCTTTTATATCGTATAAATTGGAGTCTTCCCAAGTATTTCTTGGATTTAATATTTCACTTGGAACATTTGGGCAAGATTGAGGTTCTGCAATTCCAAAAACACTATGATTTACATAATCCACATTGTCTAATTCACCGTTCAACGCAGCAGTAATCATTGCTCGAGTGTATTTCAATTTCATTCTGCTTCCAATTCCATAAGGACCTCCAGTCCAACCAGTGTTGATGAGCCAAACTTTTACATTGGCATCTTTCATTTTTTTGCTCAACATTTCGGCATATTTTGTTGGATGCAATGGCATAAATGGTGCGCCAAAACAAGCTGAAAAATTGGGCTGAGGTTCTGTAACTCCAGCTTCGGTTCCTGCTACTTTTGCTGTGTAACCAGAAATAAAATGATAAGCGGCTTGTCCCGGTGTCAGTTTTGAAATTGGAGGTAAAATTCCAAATGAATCTGCGGTTAAGAAAAAGATATTCTTAGGATTTTTTCCAATCGACCCTTTTTGGATATTATCTATATGATAAATCGGATAACTTACTCGAGTGTTTGGCGTTATGGAAACGTCTTCATAATCTACTTCGTTTGTTCCTTCTTTGAACACGATATTTTCTAAAATCGCACCTTTTTTTATAGATCTAAAAATATCGGGTTCGTTTTCGTCTGTCAAATTAATCACTTTTGCATAACATCCGCCTTCGAAATTAAATACAGTATTTTCATTCGTCCAACCGTGTTCGTCGTCGCCAATAAGTTTTCGAGCAGGATCAGCTGATAAAGTTGTTTTTCCGGTTCCTGATAATCCAAAGAAAATAGCGGTATCACCTTCATCTCCAACATTGGCACTGCAGTGCATTGGCAAAGTATTTTTGAAAACCGGCAGAATAAAATTCAAAGCTGAAAAAATTCCTTTTTTCATTTCGCCTGTGTATCCTGTTCCTCCAATAAGTGCAATTTTTTTGGTAAAATCTAAAATGGCAAAATTGCTTTGACGAGTTCCGTCAATTGCTGGGTCAGCAAGAAAACTTGGAACACAAAGCAAAGTCCATTCGGGTGTGAAATTTTCTAATTCTTCTGTTTCTGGTCTCAAAAACATATTGAAACAAAATAAATTAGCCCAAGCAGTTTCGGTAACAACACGAACATTTAGTCTATAATTTGAATCTGCACATACATAAGAGTCTCTCACAAAAACTTCTTTATTGGACAAATAGGTGGTTACCTTATTATATAATGCTTCGAAAGCTTCAGCTTCGAAAGGAATATTTATATTTCCCCACCAAACTTTGTCTTCCGTAATACTGTCTTTTACAATAAATCGGTCTTTTGGTGAACGACCTGTAAATTCTCCGGTATTAATGGCTAATGCTCCGGTTGAATTTTCGATTCCTTGTCCAGATTGCAAAGTTATTTCGTGCAATTCTTCCGCAGATAATTGATAATGAATGGTTGCGTTTTCGATTCCTAAATTTTTTAACGAAATCGATTTCGTAAACAAGGCGTAGTTGTCCATAAATTTATTAGTTGTGTGGTTTAATTTATGCGCGCAAAAGTAGAAAGAATTTTTCAGAAAGAAATTTTTTATCCAAACTTTATGATTTTTTCTTTAAAAAATTCACAAATAAAACGCCCCAAGCCAGTATTAATAGGAGTCCGCCCACAGGGGTTATAAATCCAATTACTTTAAAGTCAAAGGAGGTAAGGTTATTTGTTGCCAATAAGTAAATCGAGCCTGAAAAGAAAATTACACCAAAAACAACCAAGTAGTAGATGGTTTTCTTTGCTTTTTGAGAGAGCTCATTAATTGTTCCAATGAACACTAAAAACAGGGCATGATACATTTGATATTTTACTCCGGTTTCAAATGTCGAAAGCTCTTCGATGGATAAAACTTTTTTAAGAGCGTGTGCGCCAAATGCACCTAAAATGATAGCTAACATTCCAAAAATTGCTCCTGTAGAAATTATTTTTTTGTCCATTTTTCTATTTTTTTACTATGCAAATGTATTTCTTATCTAATCAAAGTGAAAGTGTTTTTGAAAATACTTTTTAGTCACCAGATTTTATTTTTGGAGTATTTTATGCCTCCTTATTTCTAGAATTTGAAAAAGATTCTATTTTTTAATCAATCACTATTTGTTATAAATACAACATTTATATATATTTGTGTTATATTTATATAATTATGAGAAAAATTCTAATCATTGGAGCGGGGAGATCGGCTTCGTCACTAATTCAATATCTTTTAAATAAGTCAGATGAAGAGAATTTGCATCTTGTTATTGGGGATTTATCATTGGAATCAGCTAAAAACAAGATTAATAATCATCCTAACGCCACTGCAATTGCATTAGATGTTTTTGATGAAAAGCAAAGAAAAGAGGCTATTCAAAAAGCAGATATTGTGATTTCGATGTTGCCGGCACATCTTCATATTGAGGTTGCCAAGGATTGTATTGTTTATAAAAAAAATATGGCAACGGCTTCTTATATCAGCGATGCGATGCAGGAATTAGATGTTTTGGCAAAAGAAAATAATTTAATTTTTATGAATGAAATTGGTCTTGATCCCGGGATTGACCATATGAGTGCGATGAAAATAATTAACGAAATAAGGAAAAAAGGAGGGAAAATGCTTTTGTTCGAATCCTTTTGTGGAGGATTAGTTGCGCCGGAATCGGATACAAATGTGTGGAATTATAAATTTACCTGGGCGCCACGAAATGTGGTTCTTGCCGGACAAGGTGGCGCGGCAAAATTCCTTCAGGAAGGAACTTATAAATATATTCCGTATTGGAATTTATTTCGCCGAACCGAATTTCTTGAGGTCGAAGGTTATGGTAGATTTGAAGCCTATTCGAATAGAGATTCCCTGAAATATCTTGACATTTATGGTTTAGAAAATATTCTTACTTTATATAGAGGAACCATTCGAAGAGTTGGTTTTTCGAAAGCGTGGAATATGTTTGTTCAACTCGGGATGACTGATGACAGCTATGTTATGGAAGATTCCGAAAATATGAATTATAGGCAATTTGTAAATTCTTTCTTGCCGTATCATCCAACGGATTCTGTTGAAAGTAAGATGCGTTTGATTTTGAAAATCGATCAGGACGATATTATGTGGGATAAATTGCTAGAGTTGGATTTGTTCAATCCAAATAAAAAAGTAGGATTGAAAAATGCTACACCAGCTCAAATTCTCGAAAAAATCCTTGGCGATAGTTGGACACTTCAACCCAAAGATAAAGATATGATTGTGATGTATCATAAATTCGGGTATGAAATAAACGGCAAAAAAGAGCAAATAGATTCAAAAATGGTTTGCATTGGCGAAAATCAAACGTATACTGCTATGGCAAAAACAGTTGGTTTGCCACTTGCAATGGCAACCTTATTAATATTAAACGGCAAGATTAAAACGCCAGGAGTTCAGCTTCCTATTCGGGAAGAAGTGTATCTTCCTATTTTAAAAGAATGAGAAGAATATGGTGTTATTTTCAGAGAGGAAGCGGTTCCTTATTTGGGGTATAATCCTGATAAATAATTTGGATTGAATATTAAAAATAGAACACGGATCAAACGGATTTACTTCGTAAAAACACGGATAAAAACCGATTTTACCTGTTGTTAATACAATTTAAAATCAGCTTTTATCCGCGTTTTCGCTTTTGCGAATCCGTTTTATCTGTGTGCCAATATTTTTATTTCGACATTTCCACAAAATATTTATAAAACAACGGAATCGTTTCTATTCCTTTGAGGTAATTAAAAATTCCAAAATGTTCGTTTGGCGAATGAATGGCGTCGCTATCCAAACCAAATCCCATCAGAATCGTTTTGCTTTTTAGTTCTTTTTCGAACAAAGCTACAATTGGAATACTTCCGCCGGAACGCACTGGAATGGCTGGAACGCCAAAGGTTTCGGTATAGGCTTTGTTGGCGGCTTTGTAGCCAATGCTGTCCGTAGGTGTTACATAACCTTGTCCGCCGTGATGCGGTTTTACTTTTACTTTCACTCCAGCTGGCGCAATGCTGATGAAATGTTTGGTAAACAATTCGGTGATTTCTTCCCAATCTTGATTTGGAACCAAGCGCATCGAAATTTTGGCGAAAGCCTGACTTGCAATAACCGTTTTGGCACCTTCGCCAGTATATCCACCCCAAATTCCGTTGACATCAAGTGTTGGTCTGATGGAATTTCTTTCATTGGTTACATAGCCTTTTTCTCCATAAATATCATTTAAGTCCAATGCTTTTTTGTAATCTTCTAAATTGAAAGGTGCTTTGGCCATTTCGGCTCTTTCTTCGGGAGATAATTCTTGTACTTTATCGTAAAAACCAGGAATGGTAATGTGATTATTCTCATCGTGAAGTGAAGCAATCATTTTTGCCAAAACGTTAATAGGATTGGCAACAGCACCACCATACAATCCAGAATGTAAATCACGATTTGGTCCGGTAACTTCGACTTCTACATAACTCAAACCACGTAATCCAGTCGTAATAGAAGGTTGCTGATTAGAAATCATGCCTGTATCCGAAATTAAAATCACGTCATTTTTCAACTTTTCTTGATTGCGTTCTACAAACCAACCTAAGCTTTTGGAACCAATTTCCTCTTCGCCTTCAATCATAAATTTCACATTGCAAGGCAAAGTTTTGGATTGAATCATATATTCCAATGCTTTCACATGCATATACATTTGGCCTTTGTCATCGCAAGAACCACGGGCAAAAATTGCTCCTTCGGGATGAATTTCTGTTTTTTTGATAACGGGTTCGAATGGAGGAGAAGTCCATAATTCGATAGGGTCGGCAGGTTGCACATCATAATGTCCGTAAACTAAAACCGTCGGAAGAGTAGCATCGATGGTCTTTTCGCCGTACACAATTGGGTTTCCTGGAGTGTCACAAATTTCGACAAAATCGCAACCTGCTTTTTCTAAACTTGCTTTTACGGCATTGGCAGTTTTGATGATATCTCCCTGAAATACTGCATCGGCGCTGATAGATGGGATTTTTAGCAATTCGATTAATTCGTTAATCAAGCGGTCTTTATGCTGTTGAACATAAGATTTTATGGTTTCCATAATTAGTTATTTTTTATAGTCTCAAAAGTACAAAAAAGAGAATGAATATTTTTGAATAAATTGCTTTGAAAGTTAGAAGTTATGCTTATATTTGCACCCACAAACGAAAGTTTACGAACTCCTTTTTAAAATAAAGAATCGTGAGTTAATTTTGCGGGTATGGTGAAATTGGTAGACATGCCAGACTTAGGATCTGGTGCCG
>JAEMQE010000103.1 GCA_022758945.1 Lentimicrobium sp.
AAGGGATTTGCCATCAAGCAACCAGTTTTCTCATTCAGTAAATTTCACAATGTAAATAAAGCCTTAGGACCTGAAATGAAATCGACAGGTGAAAGCATCTTGTTTATTGATGATTTGAAAGACGACCAGTTTTATGAATTGTATTCTCGAAGGAAGATGTATTTGAGCAAGTAAGCTTAGTTTTATATATTGAAAAAGCCCCGGTTGGGGCTTTTTTTGTGGGTTAAGGTTTTACTAACTATTGATGTAATCTTTTTTATTAAAAACTATTTCAAACCCACTAGAATTTAGCTATCAGCGTTATAAACGCTACGATTTGTTTCTGAATTTAAGTAGGTACTCGATGCAATCGAGCACCAGTGTGTGGTTATGAATAATATATTTTCCACTACCACAAAACGAACAATAGATTGTAAATCTAGCTGTTAGGCACTGTATTAATTGAACAATTTGTTATTAATTATTAAATTGAAAATCATTAATGGCAATGTGAAAGAAAGAAACATTAAAATCATAGTAAATAATAGATCTATAAAATCCTTTCTCTCAAGATTCATATCTACACTTGATCTTATTGAATGAAATTGCCTTTTATTTATTAAAAAGCATAATTTATTAAAAAAATGTAAAAGGCCAATAAAACAAATTGGCATAAAATAGATTGAAGTTTGGACAGTAATTTTAAATATTACCAAATCAACTATAACTCCAAAAACCGCAAATAGAATTGCTAAAACAATATTAATTTGCAGTGTTTTTGATACCAATAATTTATTATAATACCTTTCGTCATCATAAAATCTACCCCATAATGAATAAAAAATGTAAGACATCAAAATAAAAATTGAAATAAACTGATAAGTATTCATATTCACATCTTGTTTTATGACTCGTTTGAAAATTTAGCGCCTAACTCATATATATTTCTAACAAACTTCATCCTTTTTGATAGTGCTAATATATACATTATCAAATGGGTTTTCAACTCTTTGTATTACTAATTTGAGCAATATTCTCCAACCCACACGGAAACGGTCTTTAAGCCTACTAATTCAAGAATTAATTAAAACAGCATTTTGTATCCTAACCATTAGTCTGTTTGTTGCAGAAAATTAGACACAAAATAAGATGCTTAAAGCTTTTTCTAAATTAGAATCCTCCAAATGTTTTTTTACAATAAAATGTAATTTTTTGCATTTGTCTTCTAAATCAGGAGTTTTTAAAGCATCATTAACTTCTTGTATTTTTTTACATTTTTCAATTGATTCAAGAGAAGGTTTCTCGGCCATATTTCCTAGTCTTCCCAGATCATTACCAGTTAACACTTTACTGTTTCTGGCATGTATTGGCAAACTATCCACTCCAATGCCCTTGCTGTAAATGGGTTTTGGAATTTCGAATAAGGAATCTTTACCTGCTCTGCAGTACCAATTTCCTCCCATACGCGCTACCAAATCCAGTTTTTCAGTATCCAAGTTCCCGTCGTTTCCTTTGTATTCATTTCTAATATGAATGTTTACCACTCTGGAAATAATTAAATTTCCGGCTCCGCCTTCGGTACCTAATTCAATCACATTATCTACAATGCATTCAAACGAAATGGGGGCTTCAGCAACTCTTGGCGGAGTTATTTTATGGGAAGCAATTGGTGTAAATCCAGATTTTATAAATTCATTGACCTCTTTACCATACTCAGTACTTGAAAGTGACATTTGTTCCACCATTGGAAAATTGACAATATTGATAACAACCTCTTTGACTTCTTTGATGTTTTCGTACGTGTGCTTTGTAGTGTTGTCTTTTGCTCTTCTTGCAGGTGAAAAAATCAGGATGGGAGGGTTTGCGCTAAAAACATTAAAAAAACTAAATGGACTCAAATTTACATTTCCATTTTTATCTATGGTACTTGCTAATGCAATTGGTCTTGGAGCAACGGCTGTCAATAATATTTGATGCAACTCCGTTGTTGAAATGGTATTTGGGTCTATTGTGGTAGTTGTTTTTTCCATTTGAAATTAATTATAATGCAGGTAATAGCTGAGATTTTACTTCACCAAAGCCAACTCTAATACCCTCTCTTTCGCAGTACCCTCTCATTATTACGGTGTCGAAATCTTCGATAAAAGTTCTTTTCTCACCATCAATTAATGTAATTGGTTTTTGACCTCCCCATGCGAGTTCTAACATTGAACCGTAACTATTGGGTTCTTTTCCGCTGATGGTACCCGAAGCCATCAAATCACCTATTTTAACATTGCAGCCATTGCTGGTGTGATGGGCGATTTGCTGTGACATGTTCCAATACATATATTTAAAATTAGAATGGGATACTATCGTTTCAGACTTGTCTTTTGGCTGAATGGCCACCTCTAAATTAATATCATAATTTTTTAATCCATCATATTCTAAATAAGGCAATACTTTTGGATTTTGTTCTGGTCCTTTAACTCTAAATGGTTCTAAAGCTTCTAATGTTACTACCCAAGGTGACATTGAGGATCCAAAGTTTTTTGCCAAAAATGGACCTAGCGGAACGTATTCCCATTTTTGAATATCTCGTGCAGACCAATCGTTGAATAAAACTTTTCCAAAAATATAGTTTTCAGCATCAGCTGTGTTTATTTTTTCTCCTAGATTGGTGTTTTTGCCAATAATAAAGCCCATTTCTAGTTCAAAGTCAACACGCGATGATGCTTTAAACACGGGATTATCTGCATTTGGAGGCAAGACTTGACCCATAGGTCTATGAATATTTTCGCCACTTACAACTATGGAAGAGGCTCTTCCGTGATAACCCACTGGTAAATGTTTCCAATTGGGTAAAAGCGCATTATCGGGATCACGAAACATCACGCCTACATTGGTTGCATGCTCGATGCTCGAATAAAAATCAGTGTAATCCCCAATAGAAACCGGCAAATGCATTTGTACTTCGATTTGCAAATGAAATAGGTTTTCATTATTTCTAAATACAGAGTTTTCGTCACACAATTCCTTCTGAATAATTTCGCGAACCTTGTTGGTTTTTTCTTTTCCTAAAGCAATAAAGTCATTCAAGAATTTATTTTTAAATACACTCTTTTTAATTTTAATGCCTTTAAAAACGCCTAATTTTCGTGCTTTAACCAAGTCTAAAATTTGATTTCCAATCGCAATGCAGACTCTTGGTTTTGTTGAAGGAGTGGAATAAATTCCGAAGGGAATATTATAAATTGTAAAATCGGATTGATCTGGTATGGAAATCCAAGTTTTCATAAGGTGCTTTTTTTTTAGGTTTCGAAATTGTTTCCAACGGAGGTTAAATGATTCTGTTTTTGGCAATCAAATTAAAGTATCAATTTTAGTTAACTAATTAAATCCATTCCATTAGAAATTAATTTTTCGAGATTACTATCTGATTTTAAATCTGTTAAATACTCATAAACCACTTTTTTTAGTAGAGCGTTCGAATTAAAAATTAATTCGTAAATCTCCAATGGCAAAAGCCAATCTTTAGGGTATGTATCTTTTAATTCTTCGAATATTTTCGACAATAGTTCAACATCCAAAATTTCATTTTCACGCATATCTCTCACTTTTTGATAATGTTTGTGGAGATTCAATTCGGAATCAGAATACTTTATTTTATGGGTTTTAACAGTAGAAACGTGATATAAATCCTGAAAAGATTCAACCGCTGCGGGACCTGCATAAGCCGAAATGATTTCTTTTCCGATAGCCATATCGTAAATTCCCCATTCGGGTTCAAATAGAATTTTTTCATAGTGCGAAACTGTACAATCTTGGAAAGAGATAAGCATTATTTTTCCTCTTAAGTCTCGTTTTCCAGTAATAATACGACCTTCAACTTTTACTCCGCCTTCAAATAAAAGCGTAGTTCGTTTTCCTTCATAAATGCCATAAATTTCTAAATCACGAGGCGACATATCTTCAATTGCCAAATTGATTCCTTCTAATTTTCCAATCGGACTTCCAAAGCCATCCGAATGATAATTTGTTCCGTGTCCGATTAGTTCTTTATCTCTTGAAGCCAAAGCACTTTTTCCACTAGTCTGGATGTAAATCGGTTTGTTGTTACTGCTGATAACATTCGAAAATAGTCCAGAAATTTGAATTCCCGTGCTCAGTTCTATGGTGCCTATGTTTTTGGATTGAATCAATTTTTCAACTCCAGAAAGTCCGCCAGTCCTCAAAGCCATTTTATTGGCAAATTTTTCTAGAACGTAACTTAAATACGCAAAATCGGGTGTTACAAAAAGCTGAGGTTGCTGCTTTGTAATATCAAAACTAACATTTGCTGCTTCAATGGTAAATGGTATTTTTTTGACGCTGTCTTCCAAGCATAATTTACTTTCTCCAATCGAAGATAATAATCCAGCACCATAAATTCTTGGATTTGATAATTCACCAATCAAGCCATATTCAACGGTCCACCAATGAAGATTTCTTATCTGAGCCATTTCTGATAATTCGCCCATATTGTTTTGAATATCATTTAAAACGGTGAGCGCATCTTCTATTTCTAGTTCGGGAGTATTGGGATCCTCTTTTAAAATAGATACTTTTCTAACGGCTTCATATAATTCATAATCTTTAGAGGAAGAAATTGCTTTACTGCCAATTTCGCCAAATCGTCTCAAATATTCAGCATATTCTGGGTTAGCAATAATTGGAGCATGCCCTGCCGCTTCGTGAATAATATCTGGAGCTGGAGTATAGGCAATATGGTCGATAGTCCGAATATCAGATGCGATTACCAGTACATTATAAGCCTGAAACTCCATAAACGCATTGGGAGGGATAAAGCCATCTACTGAAACTGCTGCCCAACCAATGTCTTTTAGGATGCGATTCATTCCCTCCATTTCAGGAATTTTTTCGATAGAAATTCCTGTTTTTGCAATCCCTTCGAGGTAATAACTATGTGCCACTTTTGGTAAAAAACTGGTATTTAGGCGCATCACGTAACGCCAAACAGCTTGATTCTGCGCTGTGTATTGCTCGTAAGGTTGCTTTACAATAAATTCATGCAAATGCTTGGGCAGTCGTTTTGTAACTGTATTCCATTTCAATTGATGACTTTGACCCATATCCAAATTAGCTTATAAAAAAATTATAATGTACCTCTATTTTGTTGTTCTCTTTCAATTGCTTCAAATAAAGATTTAAAGTTTCCTACTCCAAAAGATTGAGCTCCTTTTCGTTGTATCACTTCAAAAAACATAGTGGGACGATCGACAATAGGTTTTGTAAACAACTGTAGTAAGTAGCCTTCTTCGTCCCGGTCGATTAATATTCCGTGTTTTTTTAGCACTTCTACATCTTCATCAATGGCTCCAACACGGGCTATCAAATCATCATAATAAGCTTCGGGTACATACAAAAATTCTACGCCTCGGTCCCTCATTGCAGAAACAGTTGCGACAATATCATCTGTGGCTACGGCGATATGTTGGACTCCCGGACCGCCGTAAAAATCTAAATATTCTTCAATCTGTGATTTCTTTTTTCCTTTAGCAGGTTCATTTATTGGAAATTTAATTCTGCCATTTCCATTGCTCATCACTTTGCTCATTAAAGCGGTGTAATCTGTAGAAATGTCATCATCAGTAAAAGAAATAATTTGTGCAAATCCCATCACTTCTGCGTAAAATTTACACCAAGTATTCATTTCGTCCCAGCCTACATTGCCTACCATATGGTCTATAAATTTTAGTCCAATAGGTTCTGGATTATAATGAGATTCCCATTTTTTATAACCGGGTAAAAATTCCCCATTGTAATTTTTTCGTTCTACAAAAAGGTGAACCGTTTCTCCATAAGTGTAAATTCCTGAGCGAATTACGTAACCATTTTCATCGGCTTCTTTTGTAGGAGCCATAAAGGGTTTTGCTCCTCTTTTGGTAGTTTCTTCGAAAGCTTTTGTCGCGTCATCAACCCAAAGTGCAATGACCTTAACGCCATCTCCGTGTTTATTGATGTGCTCATTAATTAATCCGTCTTTTCCCAACGGACTTGTTAAAACAAGTCTTATTTTATCTTGTTTTAGTACATAAGAAACACGGTCTTTAAGTCCTGTTTCGAGACCAGCATACGCATAGGATTGAAATCCAAAAGCGGTTTTATAAAAGTGAGCACTTTGCTTTGCATTTCCCACGTACAACTCCACATAATCGGTTCCTAATAAGGGAAGAAAATCTTCCGCATCAGAAAACAGTTTTTTAAGTCCGTATTCTGTATTTTGCAGTCCTTTTAATTGTTTAATATCTGCCATTTTGTTGGTTATTAGAATTTAATGATTGCTATCAAGCCAAGATTGATAGTAGTTTTCGTCGGCAATTTTCATAGCTTCCTCGGTAACCATTAAGGGTTTGAATGTATCTACCATTACCGCTAATTCCTGTGTTTCTTTTTTGCCAATACTTTTTTCCATTGTTTCTGGATGCGGTCCGTGCGGTATGCCTGCAGGATGCAAGGTGATTTGACCTTTTTCTACATTATTTCTACTCATAAAATCACCTTCTACATAATACAAAACCTCATCAGAGTCTATATTGCTATGATGGTATGGAGCTGGAATAGCATTGGGATGATAATCGTATAGCCTTGGCACAAAAGAACAAATTACAAATGCGTTTGTTTCAAAAGTTTGATGTACTGGTGGCGGTTGATGAATGCGACCTGTTATGGGTTCAAAATTATGAATAGAAAATTTATAGGGAAAATTATAGCCATCCCATCCAACGACACTAAAGGGATGCGCTGCATAAACATATTCGTGAATCGTATTTTGTTTTTTTACTTTGATGATAAAATCGCCTTTTTCATTATGAGTTTCTAATTCGAAAGGTCTGTGTATATCGCGTTCGCAGTAGGGAGCGTGTTCTAAAAGCTGGCCAAACCAATTGCGGTATCTTTTAGGAGTATAGACTGGACTTTTAGATTCTACTATAAACAATCTGTTGTCTTCTGCATCAAAATCTATTTGGTAAATAATCCCTCGTGGGATTACTAAATAATCCCCATATTCAAAATTGATATTTCCTAATTGCGTTCTTAATTTACCGGTACCTTTGTGCACAAAAATAACTTCGTCGGAATCGGTGTTTTTATAAAAATAGTCTCTCAACGATTTTTTTGGAGCGGCTAAAACAATATAACAATCACTATTTGCTAAAACGGTTTTTCTGCTTTCTAAATAATCATCCGTTGGCGTAATATTAAATCCCTTGAGACTCAAAGATTTCATGTTTTTTTCTACCGCAATTTTTGGTGAAACATCATAAGATTTTAATATATCTTTTACTTGAGTTGGACGTTGCGTATGATATAGTAATGACGACATACCATCAAAACCTATAGTGCCAAAAAGTTCTTCGTAATAGAAATCTCCTTTCTCGCTTTTAAAAATAGTGTGTTTTTTATCAGGTATATTCCCTAGTTTGTGATAGAATGGCATAATTTTTTTATTAAAATTAAAATTTTGTAATTAGCTTTTCATCCTTATTTTGTAATTTTTGAATCGCTATATTCAGCGAATTTTCAGTTAGATTAAGACCGTTTGGGCTTAGTTCAAAGGTTTTTAATAGTGCTTCTCTAATGATATTAGATGTATCTTCAAATAAAATTTCATCTGTTATTTCTCCTTCATTTTCCATTAAGTATGAAAAAACTCGAGCCATACCACAATTGGCTATAAAATCTGGAATAATGGATACTTTACTGTCTATTTCGGATAAAATAGGTCCCATAAAGATTTCTTTGTCATTAAAAGGTACATTGGCTCCACAACTAACAACTTCTAATCCGTTTTTAATCAGAGTGTCCATTTGTGATTTTTCAACCATTCTTGATCCAGCAGCTGGTATAAAAATTTCTGCACCAATCGACCAGCTTTTTTGCATCACTTCTTCAAAAGAAAGAAATGACTTTTCCGACTCTAAGTTAGCTTTTTTTGACAACAAATGTTGTATTTCTTCAAAATTAAATCCAGCGTCATTTATAAATCCTCCATTATAATTGAGAATTCCGACGATTTTAACATCGTATTTGGCTAAATAAAATCCTGCTGCAGCACCTACATTTCCCCAACCTTGTATAACGGCTCTCTTGCCTTTAATATTGCCGCCCCAAATAGTATAATAATGTTTAACTGCTTCAGCAACACCATATCCCGTTATTAAATCTGCAATTTTATAGCTAACTATTCCTGAAGGAATATATTTTTTATCAGTAACTATTTTAGAGACTCCGTATTGCAGTCGTTCAATTTTCTTTTGGTTTTGTCCTCTTTCAATATTAAAATAACCGTTTACAATACCTTCTTGGGGATGTGCTAATCCAAAACTTTTTGTAATAGGAATAACTTCATGCAATTCATCTACATTCAAATCTCCACCAGTTCCATAGTAATTTTTTAACAATGGAAGAATAGCTTTATACCATCTTTTTAAAACGCCTAGCTTTCTTGGATCTTGTGGATCAAAATTAATACCTGATTTTGCCCCTCCAATTTGAGGACCAGATACCGTAAACTTGATCTCCATAGTTTTTGCCAAGGATAACACTTCGTCTCGATTTAATCCTTTGCGCATTCTGGTTCCGCCTCCGGCCGCACCACCTCTCAATGAATTAATCACAACCCATCCTTTGGCATCAGTCTCTTTATCAGTCCATTCAAAAATAATCTCTGGCGAACTATGCTCGAAAATTTCAATTAGGTTTGACATATGTTTGTATTTATACTTACAGACAAACTTAAATTAACAATGATACAAATTGAACATAACA
>JAEMQE010000144.1 GCA_022758945.1 Lentimicrobium sp.
ATTGCATTTTCAAGAACTGAGATTTCTCAAATATCGATTTCTCGATCAATACTTTTATGGATTGCGAGTTCATTGATTGCAATCTTTCAATGACGCAATTAGCCGGAACAAGTTTAAAAACGGTATATTTCAAGAATTGCAAATTGCTTGGGATTCAATTCCAATCTTGTGCTGATTTCTTATTCAGTGTCAGTTTTCAGGATTGCGCTTTGGATTTTTCGTCTTTTGCCAACAAGAAAATGCCCAAAACGAAGTTCCATTCATGTTCGATGAAAGAAGTTTCTTTTATTGGAACAAACCTCACGAATTCGGTTTTTGAAAATTGCAATTTGGACAATGCCGTTTTTAATGAAACCCAATTGGCAGGCGTTGATTTTAGATCTGCCTACAATTTCAAAATTGACCCTGAATTCAATCCAATGAAGAAAGCCCAATTTTCGACCCAAGGAATTGTGGGGCTTTTGGATAAATATGATATTAAAATTGAGTAATATGGAAGCCACAAATTCCTATTTAGAAAGTGTAAAAAAGCAATTTCTCTATTATAAAACATTGGGAGAAAAAGCGATGGACCAACTCGAGCCCGAACAACTTTTTGTTTCGATAAATGAAGATACCAATAGTATTGCCACCATTGTGAAGCACCTTTCGGGAAATATGCTTTCGCGCTGGACTGATTTTTTGACAACTGATGGCGAGAAAGAATGGAGAAATCGCGATTCAGAATTTGATTCCCATTTTTACGGGAATGACAAAGATTCCATTATGAAACTTTGGGAAAAAGGTTGGGATTGTTTTTTGGAAGCCTTGAACGGATTAAAAACGGAACAACTTTCGGAAATTATCTATATTCGTAACGAAGGACATAGCGTGATTGAAGCGATAAACCGCCAATTAGCCCATTATCCATATCATGTTGGGCAAATTGTTTTCTATGCCAAAATGCTAAAAAATAGCGAATGGACAAGCTTGTCTATTCCAAAAAATAAATCGAATAGTTACAACTCCGAAAAATTTTCTAAAGAGAAAAGCATTCAGCATTTTACGGATGATGAAATGAATAAATTGAACTAAAATAACAAACCTCAAAGGTTTTAAAAACCTTTGAGGTTTTATAATAAAGTCAACAAATGAAAAAAACAATCTTACTTATCCCTCTATTGACTGTGATGTCGTGTTACAATGTCGAACACAATTGCAAGGATTTCAAAACCGGAAAATTCAAGTTTGAATATGAAGTTGATGGTGACAAAAAAACTACTGTTTTTGAGCGCAAAGACAGCATCGAAATTGAAACTTTTGAGGGCAAAACTGATACTTCGAGCATTCGATGGGTAAGCGATTGCGAATACATCCTGCAAAAAATTCATCCGAAGAATATGGCAGAAAAAAATGCAATTAGCATGAAAATTTTGACTACCTCGAAAAATTCCTATACTTTTGAATTCGGAATTGTGGGAAGCGATAAAAAACAACGGGGAACTGTTTTTAAGATGGCAGAAAGCAGGTAGCAGACGGCAGATTACAGGTTGCCGATTCGATAATTCAATACATAACTCATAACTCAATAAAAATGGAAGTATTTTTAAACCCAGACGCCTGGATTGCCTTGTTAACATTGACCTTTTTGGAAATTGTTCTTGGAATAGACAATATTATTTTCATATCGATTGTTACCGGAAAATTGCCTGTAGAAAAAAGAAAAAAAGCTACAAAAGTGGGAATGTTTCTCGCCATGTTTATGAGGATTGCACTATTGTTTGGAATCAATTATTTGATACAAATGAAAAAACCTTGGTTTCACATTGATTTTAGTTGGTTATCAGCGGGGGTTACAGGACAAAGTGTCATTTTATTATTGGGAGGTTTATTCCTAATATACAAAAGCACCAAAGAAATCCATGATAAAGTAGATGAAAAAGGAGAGGAAGAAAAAGAAATTAACAAGACGGCAGCAAAATCATTTCAAGGTGTTCTTTTACAAATCATCATGATTGATTTAGTTTTCTCTTTCGATAGTATCCTGACTGCTGTGGGGATGACCAATGGTGTTGCCGGTGCCCTTTACATTATGATTACAGCCGTGGTTATATCTGTCTTGATTATGATGCAATTTGCCGTTCCTGTTGGTAATTTTGTCAATAATCATCCTTCGATTCAAATTCTGGGATTGTCCTTTTTGATTTTGATTGGATTTATGTTAATCACAGAAAGTGCTCATTTATCGAATGCGTTAATCTTTGGAAACCACGTCACTCCGGTGCCAAAAGGCTATTTGTATTTTGCGATTTCCTTCTCGCTTTTAGTGGAAGTTTTGAATATGAGAATGGAGAAGAAAAAGAAATAAAAGTTAATTTACTGTGATAAAAAAGTAAAGGTCTCATAGTAATTATTTTACTTTGAGACCTTTTTCTTATTCTTTTGATCGCTTTGCGGTTGTTAAAACAAAGTGATTTGTCCATCTTCATCCAACTGAATGTCCTCGTCGGAAATTTCAACACTAGTTTCCCCTTCCACTTCCAGTTCTTCGGGAATCACTTCTACTGGTTCTTCGTAAGGCAATGGTTCGAGCAAATTAACTTGTTTCAACTTGTCAGTGGTCAACTGATTTCCTAATGCTTTGAAGCCTTTCACGGCGATGAAATTCTCAATATCTACCGTTTGGTTTTCTTTTTGAACTCCTTTCACTTTCGTGAAAATTAATTCGGCCATTGGACGATAATCAGTTGAGACGATTTCAAGTTGTGATTTGGGATGTTCCGTAATAAAACTCTCTTCTTTTCCTTCGGTTTCCACCAAAAAGCGTTTGATATAATAACGCTCTTTTTCGCCATCATAATAAATGGCGGAAACTGGTTTTTTAGGATGCCATTTCTCCAAAACCACCATATCTTCATCAAAATGAGTCGATAATTCCGGCGTGATGACTTTCAATTTTCCAGTTTGTGAAATCACCAGAATCTTATCGTTCGGTCTAAACTCGCCCAACAATTCTCCTCTGGCATCGACATTTAGTCTTTGAACGGTATCATCAAACCAAATCTTCCTGGGTTTCAAGGTCGAAATTCCTTTTTCCTTGATTTCGATTTTCTTAATTGGATATTTGGAAACCAAATTCCCTTTCGAAGCACGACCTTTGATAGCCATTGCAGCAAAATCTACATCCCATTTCAGTTTTTTGATGCTTCCTATTTGGCGTAACATAATTGTGATTACTTCGGCTTCGCCATTTGGATTACAAGTAAAATACAGAATTTGTGAGCCTTTGGTTTCATTGGTCAAATCGTATAATTTATCTCTTGTCACTCCCGAAACATTGAATCGTTTTATATAAGCCGGCCCCGATTTTCCATCACGATAAATCATATTGTAAATCGTGCGCTTATCGCTTTTATCAAAGATGGCAATGTGAATAATATCTTTTCCAACGAATTTTTTGTCATCGACTTTGCATATCATCATTTTTCCATCGCGGAGAAAAACAATCACATCATCAATATCGGAACAATCCGTTACATATTCGTCTTTCTTTAATCCCGTTCCAATGAAGCCTTCTTCCCTATTTACGTATAATTTTGTATTTCTCAAAGCTACTTTTGTCGCTTCGATATTATCAAAACTGCGCAATTCGGTTTGGCGTTCGCGACCTTTTCCGTATTTGTCTTTTAAACGTGTGAAATAAGTGATAGCAAAATCAATAAGATTGTCCAAATGATGTTGCACTTCTTTCATTTCATCTTCCAATTTTGCAATAAAATCATCCGCTTTATCCGAATCAAAACGCGTAATACGAATCATTGGAATTTGGGTTAATTTTTGTAAATCGTCATCTTCAATTTCCCTGACAAATGATTTTTTGAAAGGCTCAAATCGATTGTACATATAAACATAAAGCGATTCTCTATCCGAATACAACTTGAACTCAATATACATTTCTTCCCGAATGAATATTTTTTCCAAAGTCGAAAAATGCCATTTGTTTTTGAGTTCTTCTAATTGAATTTCAAGCTCTTGTCGAAGTAAATCAACGGTTCGTTCTGTAGAAATTTTCAACATATGAGAAACCCCTACAAACAACGGTTTGTTGTCTTCAATCACACAACCCAATGGCGCTACCGAAGTTTCGCAAGCCGTGAAAGCAAACAAAGCATCAATAGTTTTATCAGGAGAAACGCCTGGAAAAAGATGGATTAAAATCTCAACCTCAGCGGCAGTATTGTCCTCGATTTTCTTGATTTTGATTTTTCCTTTTTCATTGGCTTTCAAAATACTGTCAATCAAAGTGGTCGTATTGGTCGAAAAAGGAATTTGGGTAATCACCAATGTATTTTTGTCCAACTGCGCAATTTTGGCCCGAACACGAACACGCCCGCCACGCATTCCATCATTATAATTGGAAACATCTGCAATTCCAGCGGTCTGAAAATCAGGGAAAAGTGTAAAGGATTTTCCTTTCAATATTTTTATTGAAGCATCAATCAATTCATTAAAATTGTGCGGCAACACTTTCGTGGAAAGTCCTACAGCAATCCCTTCGGCACCTTGAGCCAAAAGCAACGGAAATTTTACGGGAAGATTATTCGGTTCGGCACGACGACCATCATAAGAAACGCCCCAATCGGTGATTTTTGGAGAATACAAAACTTCCAAAGCAAATTTCGACAAACGCGCTTCGATGTAACGAGAAGCTGCAGCACTATCGCCAGTGAGGATATTTCCCCAGTTTCCCTGGCAATCTATCAATAATTCTTTTTGGCCAATTTGCACCATCGCATCACCAATACTTTGATCTCCGTGCGGATGGTATTGCATGGTGTGCCCAACGACATTCGCCACCTTGTTGTAACGACCATCGTCCAATTCCTTAAGCGAGTGCATAATTCTACGTTGTACGGGTTTAAAACCGTCCTCGATGGCAGGAACAGCGCGCTCCAAAATTACATACGAAGCATAATCCAAAAACCAATCTTTGTACATTCCTGTAACTTTGGTAATGGTATCGTTTCCGTCTTCGTTATTTTCGTAAAAATGCTGCATCCCACTTGAAGTCTTTATGTCTTCAAAACCTTCTTCGCTCGTTGACTCGTTTAACTCTTCGTTAGTTTCGTCTTCGTTTGGGATGATGTTATCGTCTTCTTCGTCTTTCATTTATTTTTTGTAAAATACTTTGCCAACTCTATTAATATGTTCTTTTAAACTTGGAGAATTAAGCCTTTCAAAAATTGAAATATCGAGTAGATAAGGCGTATTTAAATCGTCAATTTCTGAATCTATTGTTCCTGCCAAATCATATTCTAAATCATTTCCGATTAATGTTAAATCTATGTCTGAACCCGCTCTATAATTTCCTTTGGCTCTTGAGCCATAAATAATTACTTTGTCAATTTCAGGATGTTTTTCGAAAACTGAATTGATTTTATCGATGGTTTCTTGATTTAGCCCAAATTCCATTATAAGAATGTTTTCATTTTTTTGCTAAAATTCACTATTTCCATAAAATATATTTCTTTTATTTTATGTACAATTTTATCGGCCGTTTCTTCATTATAAGTATGAACACTTTCGTTTCGACTATCTATCATATCCATCCAAATTTGTCCTTCTTCAATCAACCCTTTATTAAAGGCTTCTCTTGTTGCACTTCTTGAACCAATAATATTTTGAATTCCTTCAAAAGTCAAAAAGTCTTTCATTACATTCCAAGCCAATTCGTGTGTATATTCAAAACTTTGAATTAAGCCTTGTTCTTCCAAATCATTAAGTTCTCCTTTGTCTATGAATTTTGCAAATTGATTTAATGCTTTTTTAAAATTCTCAAACCTTTGTTTCCAACGAATATCTTGATTTCCCATAACTTTCTATTTTAACTAGCTTCCATCGTATCTAATTCCACCTTCAAATTCTTGATGATAAATTCTTGTCGGTCCGGCGTATTTTTCCCCATATAGAAAGACAATAATTGCTCTACGGAGGTGTTTTTATCCATCATAATTGGATCTAATCGAATGGTTTCTCCAATAAAATTCTTGAATTCGTCTGGCGATATTTCTCCCAAACCTTTAAATCGGGTAATTTCAGGTTTAGCTCCGCTCCGTTCGCCTGCGGCTCGGGTTGGTTTTAATTTTTCTATAGCTGCTTTTCGTTCGTCTTCTGAATAGCAATAGATGGTTTCCTTCTTGTTTCGAACCCTGAAAAGTGGCGTTTGCAAAATATACAAATGTCCTTCTTTGATTAATTCCGGAAAAAATTGCAGGAAGAAAGTAATCAATAATAATCGAATGTGCATTCCATCGACATCGGCATCGGTGGCGATTACAATGTTGTTGTAACGCAGGTTTTCCATATCATCTTCGATATCCAAAGCGGCTTGCAAGAGATTGAATTCCTCATTTTCATAAACAATTTTCTTGCTCATTCCATACGAATTCAAAGGCTTTCCACGCAAACTGAAAACCGCTTGCGTATTCACGTCACGAGATTTGGTAATCGATCCAGAAGCTGAATCTCCCTCAGTGATAAAAAGCGTACTTTCTAGGTTTCTTGGATTTTTCGTATCGGTAAGATGTGCTCGACAATCACGTAATTTCTTGTTGTGTAGATTCGATTTCTTGGCTCTGTCTTTGGCTAATTTTCGAATGCCTGAAAGTTCTTTTCGTTCTCTTTCCGCTTGCATAATTTTTCGCAAAAGCGCATCCGAAGTTGCAGGGTTTTTATGCAAATAACTGTCTAATTTATTTTTTACAAAATCATTGACAAAAGTACGAACCGATTGCATTCCTGGTTCTGAACCCATATCGGTCGAACCTAATTTGGTTTTGGTTTGCGATTCGAAAACCGGTTCCATTACCTTGATGCTTATTGCAGTTACGATAGATTTTCGTACATCCGAAGCTTCGAATGGTTTATTGTAAAATTCTCTGATAGTTTTTACAATGGCTTCGCGATAAGCGGCCAAATGCGTTCCTCCTTGGGTCGTATTTTGCCCGTTTACAAATGAATGGTATTCCTCGCTGTATTGGGTTTTACTATGAGTCAAGGCAATTTCGATATCGCCTTCTTTTAAATGAATAATTGGATATTCTAAATCTTCGACGTTGATGGTTTCCTCTAATAAATCTTTCAATCCATTTTCAGAAAAATATTTTTCACCGTTGAATAAAATAGTCAAACCATTGTTTAAGTAACAATAGTTTTTGAGCATTTTGATTATATATTCGTATCGGTATTTATAATTTTTAAAAATCGCTTCATCCGGAACAAAAGTAACTTTGGTTCCTTTACGCTTGGTCGTTTCGATAATATCTTCATCGAGCACCAAGTTTCCTCCTGAAAATTCGGCGGCTTTTTGCTTGTCATCACGAACGGATTCCACGCGAAAATAACTGGATAAAGCATTGACGGCTTTTGTTCCAACACCATTCAACCCTACGGATTTCTTGAACGCAAGTGAATCATACTTTCCACCAGTATTCATTTTGGAAACTACATCGATCACTTTTCCAAGCGGAATTCCACGACCATAATCACGAACGGAAACCGTTTTATCTTTGATAGTTACCTCAATGGTTTTGCCTGCTCCCATAACGAATTCGTCGATACAGTTGTCGAGAACTTCTTTAAGAAGAATGTAAATACCATCGTCTGGCGAAGAACCGTCACCGAGTTTTCCGATGTACATTCCGGGACGCATTCTGATGTGTTCTTTCCAGTCTAGTGACCGAATATTATCTTCGGTATATTGATTTTGATCGGACATTATAAATTTTATCGAATTTAACTGCGTTCTATTCGTTCAAAGCTTTTTGCATTGAACTCGGGTGTGCTAATATAGTATAATTTGATAAAATTTGAAAGAAGGAAATGTCAAAGTTATTAAGAATGTTTTTGACAGTGGATTTTGGATTTTTGCTTCATTAATTAGGGTTTCTAAATATTGAAATTGTTAACAATTTCCTTCAACTGATTATCCAATTCCACATTAGAAATCTTTCCTTTTTCAACATCAAAATTGTCGTTAAAACTAGGCAAAGAAAAAGTTGTTTTTACGATTGCTCCATATCTTGGAAAAGCATTTTTTGCAATTTCAAGAACTGACGCACCACCTCTTTCTCCCGGCGAAGTAGCCATAAGCAACATCGGTTTTTCCTGAAAAACTTTCGCTCCAATTCTGGAACACCAGTCAAAAATATTTTTGAATGCTACGGAATAATTCCCGTTGTTTTCTGCAAGGGAAACTACCAGAATATCAGCTGAGGAAATTTTATCTAAAAAGGCTTTTGCCAAAGGATGCTGACCAATTTCCTTTTCGATGTCGACACTGAATAATGGCATTTGGAAATCATTTAAATCCAAAACCTCAACTTCGTCATTTTCGAAAAGAGAAGCTGCATAAGTGGCTAGTTTTTTGTTGATGGAATTTTGACTGTTACTTCCTGCAAAGGCTATGATTTTCATACTATTTTGTTTTTTTAAAAGTACTAAAAATTGAAACACAAATTAAATAAAAAAAGCCTGCAAAATTACTCTTGCAGGCTTTAATATCTTACTACTTGATACTTAAATCTTGATACTTTTTACACATTAAACCTAAAGTGCATCACATCGCCATCTTTCACAATATATTCTTTTCCTTCGACTTTGAATTTCCCAGCTTCTTTGCATTTGGCTTCTGAACCATAATGAACGAAATCTTCATACGAAATTACTTCGGCACGGATAAATCCTTTTTCGAAATCAGTG
>JAEMQE010000146.1 GCA_022758945.1 Lentimicrobium sp.
CTATCAGCCGAACAATGCTTTTATTTTCATATCCTTAAAACCTTGGGAAGAACGTTCGGAAACAGCGAAACAATTTACCGACAAATTAAATAAAAAACTGGCAACACAAATTACCACTGCTACTGCATTTTCTTTTGGACCACCAGCGATTCAGGGCTTGGGAGCATCGGCAGGTTTTAGTTTGATGTTGCAGGATAGAGGAGGAAACTCACCGCAATATTTGTCAGAGCAAACGCAAGCATCTATAGCCGCTGCGCAAAAACGTCCTGAAATCAAAAGGATTTACACCACTTTTAACGCCGGAACGCCACAAATTAAATTAGAGATTGACAACGACAAAGCAATGAAATTGGGTGTGCCGGTTTCTAAAGTTACTGAAGCCTTAGGTGCTTTCTTGGGAGGAAGTTATGTGAACGATTTCAACCGTTTTGGACGTCAATATAAAGTGTATTTGCAAGGAGAAGCCGTTGATCGCGTGAAACCTGAAAACTTAAATCTGATTTATGTAAAAAATAATAATGGCGATATGTTGCCTATTTCGACTTTGGTTACGGCGACAAAAGTGACGGGACCCGATTTTACGAATAGGTTAAATTTATTCCGAGCAGCTGAAATAGGAGGAAGCCCGAACGACGGTTACAGTAGCGCTCAAGCTTTGGATGCTTTGGAAGAAGTCGCCAAACAAACTTTGCCCGCCGATATGAGTTACGATTATATCAACTTGTCCTATCAGGAGAAACATTCTCCTAGTGGAGGAACGGTGTTTTTAATGGCGCTGATATTTGTGTTTTTAATTTTGGCAGCGCAATACGAAAGCTGGAAACTACCTTTCAGTGTTTTGCTTGGAGCACCTTTAGCGGTATTTGGAGCGTTTTTAGGCTTGTTTTTAGCACGAATTGGTAGTGATGCTTACGTGAACAACGTTTTTGCCCAAATTGGACTGGTATTATTGATTGGATTGGTTGCCAAAAACGCCATCCTTATCGTTGAATTTGCCAAAGAAGAACACGAAAGAGGAACTCCATTATACGAAGCCGCTATGACATCGGCCAAGCTTCGTTTCCGTCCGATTTTGATGACTGCCTTTGCCTTTATTCTTGGAGTTGTTCCTTTATTGACTGCTACTGGTGCGGGTTCACAAGCTCGTATTGTAATGGGAATGGCGGTGTTCAGCGGAATGTTGATTGCCACAGTTCTCGGTGTATTAATTGTGCCGGGGCTTTATGTAATGATTGAAAACATTGGAAAAAAGAAAGCGGTAGTTGTAGCAACTGAAAATAATATGGATTCAAAAACAACAGGTCATGAAGAATAAATTAAAAATAGTTGTTGTCATTCTTATACTGGCCCTACTTCCGGTAGGCTGTTTAGTTGGACCAAAATATAAAAAGCCAGAAGATCAAAATGCAGCTGCTTTCCAGAATGGACCTGCAAACGTGGATACTTTGGCTTCTGTTGTCAATGTGAAATGGTTTGATCTCTTCAATGACGATGTGCTAAAAGGACTCATCAACAAAGGATTGGCCAATAATTACGATATGCGAATGGCGATGGCTCGTATTGAACGCACCAGAGCTGAATTAGGATATACCAAAGCTGATTTATTACCCGCCATTGGATACGGAGCAACGGTAAATAGCAACGAAAAAGCATTTCCGGTTTCTAATGCTTCGGCTTCGCTTTCTTGGGAGTTGGATTTTTGGGGAAAAGTGCGCCACGAAAATAGAGCGGTTCAAAATGAATTGTTAGCGAGTGAAGAAGGTCGAAAAGTAATCCTTTCGAATCTTGTCAGCGATATTGCGGTAACGTATTTCCAACTTCGTGATTATGACAATCGTTTGATTATTGCCGAAAAGACTTTGGAAACCAGACAAAAAGGCTATGATATCATTAATCAAAGGTTTAAAGGTGGATATGTTTCCGAAGTCGATTTAATGCAAATCGAACAACAAGTAGCCATTGCCGAAGCCACTATTCCAGCAATTAAAAGACAAATAACCAATCTTGAAACTACAATTTCAATTTTGCTAGGACAAGCACCAGGCCCAATAGAACGTGGTAAAACCAATATGGAATTGCAAGTAGCCAATAATATTCCAGTTTCTATTCCGTCTATTTTATTGAAAAACAGACCCGATGTAAACCAAGCCGAAAGAATTTATATGGCATCCAACGAAAGAATTGGTGTAGCTCAAGCAATGCGTTTTCCTTCGTTTAATATTGCTGCAATTGCTGGTTTTGCCAACAGCTCAGTAAGTTCTTTATTTGATGGTTCTTCGTATTTACAAAATGCAAGTGCTTCTGTTGCGGGACCCATTTTTAACTTTGGTAAAAACAGAAGAAGAGTAGAAATCTACCGCCAAATGGCGGAAGAATCCAGGCTTTCTTACCAAAAGACTTGTATTGTAGCAGTTGCCGAAGTAGAACAATCTTTGCAAAGCGTGAAAACCTATAAAGACGAATGGACAGCTAGAAACCGACAAGTAATTGCGGCCAGAAAAAACTTGGAATTGTCCGAAGCAAGATATTACAACGGCTATGTTTCTTATCTTGAAGTACTTGACATTCAACGTTCTTTATTTGAAGCCGAATTAAGTCTTTCGGAATTAACACAAAATCAATTGAGTTCTATGATACAATTGTATAGAGCTTTAGGTGGCGGCTGGAATTAATACTTTTTTTAAATACATTTAAACTCGTCATATTTTGGCGGGTTTTTTTGTTTGCATTTTATCCTATTCAAAAATGTCGATACACAAAAAAACCGCAATGTTAAAATAACAATTGCGGTTTTCAACAAATGAACTAGTTAAAAATATATTTATAATTTAGAAACAGTACTCATTTTCTGCTACTAATTTAGTTGTGATAGTCTCTCTTAAAGCAATGATATTGGGCATATTAGTATATTTTGTAAAACGTCTAAGGCCCATTAGCATCATACGTTGTTCGTCACCTTCGGCAAAGGAGATTACACTTTCTTTTCCTTTTTGCGTAACCACGTCAACAGCTTTATACAAGTACAATTTTGCCATTGCAATTTGTTCCTGCACTTTAGTTTCTCCCTCTTTTTTGGCCAATTTTTCTGTTCTTAAAATGGTGGATTCGGCCATATAAATTTCAATTAAAATATCAGCAGCAGCTATCAACAATTGTTGATGTGCATCTAAATCCGGACCATATTTTTGAACTGCACCACCAGCAACCATAAGGAACGCTTTTTTCAATTTGCCAATCATTTCTTTTTCTTCGGCAAACAATTCGGAATAATCTGGAGTTTCAAAGGATGGAATTCCCATCAATTCTTCCTGAACTTTGGTAGCAGGTCCAATCAAATCTACGTGGCCTTTGAATGCTTTTTTAATTAGCATTCCAACGGATAACATTCTGTTGATTTCATTCGTACCTTCATAAATTCGGGCAATTCTGGCATCACGCCAAGCACTTTCCATTGGAGTATCTTCCGAGAATCCCATTCCACCAAAAATCTGTATTCCTTCGTCGGCACAATTTTGTACATCCTCAGAAACGGCCACTTTTAATATAGAACATTCAATCGCAAATTCTTCAACGCCTTTTAATTCTGCATCCTGATGTGTTGAGCCTTCCGCTTCCCGAAGACTAATTCTATCTTCGATGTCTTTGGCTGCTCTGTAGGTAGCACTTTCCCCAGCATAACAAGAAGTTGCCATTTCTGCCAGTTTATATCGAATAGCACCAAATTGTGAAATGGAGGTATTGAATTGTACTCTTTCATTAGCATATTTCACTGCTCCGGTAGTTACTCTTCGTTGCGCATCAAGACAAGCGGCTGCTAATTTTATACGCCCAACATTCAAAGCATTCATTGCAATTTTGAAACCATTTCCTCTTTCGGAAAGCATATTTTCAACAGGAACTTTAGTGTCTGCAAAGAAAACCTGACGAGTTGAGGAAGCACGAATTCCTAATTTGTGTTCTTCTTCGCCCATTGTAATTCCATTGCTTGGGTCATTTTCTACAATGAAACCGGTAATGTTTTTATCGTCTCCAATACGAGCAAAAACAATGAATAACGAGCAAAACCCAGCATTGGAAATCCACATTTTGCCTCCAGTAATAGAATAATATTTTCCATCTTCGGATAAAACTGCTTTTGTTTTTCCAGAATTGGCATCAGATCCTGCGCCTGGTTCTGTCAAACAATAAGCACCAAACCATTCGCCTGAAGCCAATTTTGGAACGTATTTTTGTTTTTGTTCTTCGGTTCCATATAATGTAATTGGCATTGTTCCAATTCCAGTATGTGCTCCAAAAGCTGTTGAGAAGGATCCCGTTCCGCCCGAAATATAATCGCAAACCAGTACCGTGTTTACGAAGCCCATTCCCATTCCGCCATAGGCTTCCGGAACGGCCACACTTAGAAATCCTAAGTCACCGGCTTTCTTCATTGTTTCTTCCGTGAATGCGTAGTCTTTTTTCTCGAAACGGTCTTTGTTGGGCCAAATTTCCTTGTCCACAAACTCTTTCACCGAGTCACGCATCATTAATTGCTCTTCATTAAAATCTTCTGGAGTGAAGACATCTTCACATTTTGTTTCTTTTACGATGAATTGACCACCTCTTGTTTTATCTGCCATATCAGCCCCCTAACCCCCAAAGGGGGAATTCCTACTAGGGGTAAGTAGGGTTTTAGTTTTTATACAATATAATTTTAATTATTATCACGAGAGTTCCCCCTTCGGGGGTTAGGGGGCTTACAATAATTCATAAATTCCTGCTGAACCTTGACCTGTTCCCACGCACATAGAAACGATTCCATATTTATTTCCACGTCTTTTCATTTCGTCGAATAGTTGAACCGATAATTTTGCACCTGTACAACCTAAAGGATGTCCTAATGCGATTGCTCCACCATTGACATTTACAATATCTGGATTCAATCCTAATTCGCGAATTACGGCTAATGATTGGGAGGCAAAAGCTTCGTTTAATTCCACCAAATCAATATCTTTCAATTGCAATCCAGCTTGTTTTAAGGCTTTTGGAATGGCTTTCACGGGGCCAATTCCCATTATTCTTGGTTCAACTCCTGCAGATGCGAAGTTGACCAAACGTGCAATAGGAGTGAGGTTTAATTCCTTTACCATTTCTTCACTCATAATCAAAACGAAAGCGGCACCATCGCTCATTTGCGAAGAATTTCCGGCGGTAACACTTCCATCAGCAGCAAAAACAGGTCTTAACCCGGCCAATGCTTCCACCGAAGTTCCCGCTCTTGGACCTTCATCTTTATTTACGATGTAAGATTTGGTTTCCTTTTTTCCATTTTCATTAATGAACGTTTGCTCGATGGTAATTGGAACAATTTGTTTGTCGAATTTGCCGTCTGCTTGTGCTTTCAATGCTTTGTTATGTGATTGAAAAGCAAACTCATCCTGGTCGGCTCTAGTGATGTTATATTGTTTGGCAACTGCTTCAGCAGTCAATCCCATTCCCCAGTAATAATCTTCGTGTCCGGCTGCTGCCACAGCATAATCAGGAGTTGGTTTGTAACCTCCCATCGGTATAAAACTCATACTTTCGGCTCCACCGGCAATGATACAATCGGCCATTCCAGATTGGATTTTGGCAGTAGCCATTCCGATAGTTTCTAATCCTGAAGCGCAATATCTATTGACAGTTACACCTGGAACATCTTCGATTTTCAATCCCATCAAGGAAATTAATCGTCCCACGTTGAGTCCTTGTTCGGCTTCCGGCATTGCGTTACCCACCATCACGTCATCGATGCGTTTCTTGTCGAAATCCGGCAATTCATTCATCATAAATTGGATGGTTTCTGCCGCCAATTCATCAGGACGTTTGAATCTAAATACGCCTTTTGGAGCTTTTCCCACGGCGGTTCTGTATGCTTTTACTATATAGGCTGTTTTCATATTAGCCCCCTAGCCCCCAAAGGGGGAATTCCTATTAGGGGTAAATAGGATTTAAATTATTATTTTTATTCTCTCCAAGTTCCCCCTTCGGGGGTTAGGGGGCTTAATTCCTCAACGGTTTCCCCTTAGTCAACATAAATTGGATGCGTTCTAATGTTTTTCTTTCGGTACATAAAGACAAAAACGCTTCCCTTTCAATATCCAATAAATATTGTTCACTTACCAATGTTGGTTCGGATAAATCGCCACCAGCCATTACATAAGCCAGTTTGTTGGCAATTTTCTTGTCGTGTTCCGAGATGTATTTTCCGGCTTCCATTTGGTCGGTTCCTACTAAGAACATTCCCAAAGCTTGTTTTCCCAAAACTTTTACGTCATTTCGGCGAATTGGTTGGGTGTAACCGGCTTCTGCCATTAGCAAAGCATGTTTTTTGGCTTCCGCAATTTGACGGTCTTTGTTGACAACCACAACATCTTTTCCGTGTTGTAAAACCCCTAAATCAAAGGCTTCGTGAGCCGAGGTTGATACTTTAGCCATCGCCACAGTTAAGAAATATTCTTGCAAAACATTCAATTCGACATCGTTTTTACGGAATAAATCAGACGCTCTCAATGCCATTTCTTTCGATCCGCCACCACCTGGAATTACTCCAACTCCGAATTCGACCAATCCAATATAAGTTTCTGCGGCAGCAACGACTTTATCAGCGTGCATACTCATTTCGCAACCACCACCCAAAGTCATTCCGTGGGGTGCAACCACTACAGGAATTCCAGAATAACGCACACGCATCATCGTGTCTTGGAACATTTTGATAGCCATATTGAGTTCTTCGTATTCTTGTTCGACCGCCATCATAAATATCATTCCAATATTGGCACCCACAGAGAAATTTGCTCCCTGGTTTCCTATCACCAAACCTTGATATTCTTTTTCGGATAAATCAATAGCTTTGTTGATGGCCTGCAAAACATCGCCACCAATAGTATTCATCTTGGATTGGAATTCTAAATTCAAAATTCCGTCACCTAAATCTTGGATAATGGCTCCGCTATTGCTCCAAACTTTTTTGCTTTCGCGAATGTTGTTTAGGATGATAAAAGCGTCTTGTCCCGGAACTTTAGTTTGTGTTTTATTTGGAATATTATAAAAATAAGTGGCCCCTTCTTTAATGGAATAAAAACTGGAGCTTCCGGAAGCTAACATCTCACTAACCCAAGCAGGTGGAACTAAACCTTCATCCTTAATCATTTCAATTCCATTGGCAACACCGATAGCATCCCAAATTTCGAAAGGACCGTTTTCCCAACCGAAACCGGCTTTCATTGCATCATCGATTTTATATAATTCGTTAGAAATTTCAGGAATTCTATTGGAAACATAGGCAAACATTCCAGCGAAACTTCGTCTGTAAAATTCTCCTGCTTTGTCTTTTCCTTTTATTAAAACCTTGAAACGATTGATGGGTTTATCAATGGTTTTTGTGAGTTCTAAAGTGGCAAACGAAGCTTTTTTGGCAGCACGATATTCCAAAGTATCTAAATCCAAAGACAGAATATCTCTACCTTCTTTTTTGTAAAAACCTTGACCTGTTTTACTTCCAAGCCATTTGTTTTCCATCATTTTGTTGACGAAATCCGGTAATTTGAACAATTCGTGTTGTTCGTCATTCGGGCAGTTTTCATAGATTCCGTTAGCAACGTGTACCAAAGTATCCAAACCAACCACATCAACGGTTCTGAAAGTTGCCGATTTTGGTCTTCCAATCACGGGTCCGGTTAATTTATCGACTTCTTCAATGGTTAATCCCAATTCTTTAACCAAATGAAACAAACTTTGAATTCCGTAAATTCCAATTCTGTTTCCAATAAATGCGGGGGTATCTTTTGCCACGACCGAAGTTTTACCCAAGAATTTCTCTCCATATATTGTAAGGAAGTCCAAAACCTCGGTTGAAGTTTGCGGACCAGGAATAATTTCGAATAATTTTAAGTAACGCGCCGGGTTGAAAAAGTGTGTTCCACAGAAATGTTTTTGGAAATCTTCGCTTCTTCCTTCGCTCATAAAATGAATTGGAATCCCGGATGTGTTTGAAGTAATCAGAGTTCCCGGTTTGCGGTATTTTTCAATTTGTTCGAACACCATTTTTTTGATATCCAAACGTTCTACCACAACTTCAATAATCCAATCTACATTAGCGATTTGTGCCAAATCATCTGTGGTGTTTCCAGTGGTGATTCGACTGGCAAATTTTGGGTGATAAATAGGCGAGGGCTTTGATTTTAAAGCATTTTGGAAATGTTCGTTGACCAAGCGGTTGCGAACAATTTTGCTTTCTAATGTCAATCCTTTTTTGGCTTCGGCTTCGGTGAGTTCTCTTGGAACAATATCCAAAAGCAGGACTTCGACCCCAATGTTGGCAAAATGACAAGCAATTCCCGAGCCCATAATTCCGGATCCGATTACTGCAACTTTTTTAACAGTTCTTTTCATTTTTTATTTTGGATTATAAATTTTAGATGTTGAATATTTTCTTTTCGGAAATTAATTCGTTGATGATTTCTGAAACTTCAATAAAATTTTGAAGTTTTTCTGCTGATACATTTTGTTTTATTACTTCATTGAATTTTAAAACAGTCGATTTTGACAATTCCCTTTTTTCTTTTCCGAAATCAGTTAAAAAAATAAGTACTCCACGCCCATCATTTGGGTTTGGTTTTCTGTAGATAAGCCCTTTCTCTTCCATTGATTTCAAGGTTCTGGTCAAACTTGTTGCTTCCATACCCATTCGTGGACCAAGATTTGTCGATGGAGTTC
>JAEMQE010000151.1 GCA_022758945.1 Lentimicrobium sp.
TAAGACCAGCCACTGCTAATCCAGTATTTTCAGCTGCAAATTGGTCTACTAATGCTTTCCTGCAGGATTAGCAGTTCAAGGAGGTGCATTAATTCCTGTTCCACTAGGAGCGTACAATATTACTTTTAATATGACAACTGGAGATTATGAATTTTTCAATGTAGTTGTTGGTGTAATTGGAAATGTTGCTGGTTCTGGCTGGGGAACTGATTTTGACATGACAACTACAGATGGTATTACTTATACACTTCTTAACCAAGCATTTTTAGTGGATGGTAGTCAAGCTACTCCTGATCCTGAAGCTCGTTTGAAAATTAGAGACAATCACAGTTGGAATGTGAATTTTGGTACTTCAGGAGGAGATGGTTCAAACGCACTTGCTCTAACTGGTACTGCTCAAAACGGTAAAAATGGTGGTGGGGGTAACATTTTTATTCCTTACGGAACTTATGATGTTTCTTTCAATAGAACTACTGGTGCTTGGGCATTTACTCTTAAATCTTTAGCAGTTAATAAATTCGATGCAGGAAGTTTCAAAGTGTATCCTAATCCGGCAAAAACAAGCTGGAACATTACTTCAAATGATGATATCACATCAGTACAAGTATATGATATGTTAGGAAAATCAGTTTATGCAAAAACGGCTTCCTCTAAAGAAGTGACTGTTAATGCTGCTGACCTTTCAAAAGGAGTTTATTTTGCAAAAGTTTCAACTGCAAATGGTTCTTCTACTGTTAAGTTAGTAAAAGAATAAACTAAGTTTAAATTTATAATTAATCCCTTACTGCAATTGCAGTAAGGGATTTTTTTTGGTAAAACGCAACTTGTTTTTACTGTTTTGTCTTTTCGACCAACGGGAGACTCGAGCAAAGCGAACAGGCGAAGCAAATCCCATAACGAGAGCAACTGATGCGATTTCTCCCGTTGGTCGAAATGACAGATAAACCCGTAACTTAATGACACTCTGCGCTCGACTTGACAAATCTTTACTCCGTTAAATGCTGTACCATATCAAAAAAGGCTGTCTTTTCGGACAGCCTTTTTTTATAACTAAAACTTTTTTACAATTTCCCTTCTTTAATTTCATCCACAATTTCAGGATTCAATAAAGTCGAGGTGTCTCCAAAGTTAGAAAAATCACCTTCGGCTATTTTGCGAAGAATGCGACGCATAATTTTACCCGAACGGGTTTTGGGCAAACCGGAAACAAACTGTATTTTGTCTAATTTGGCAATAGGTCCAATGTGGTCTGAAATATGTTGATTGATTTCCTTAGCTAGATTTTCTCTATCACGATATTCTCCAGATTCTTTCAAGATTACGAAACCATACAAAGCATTTCCTTTGACATCGTGAGGGAAACCTACAATAGCACTTTCGGCAACAGCTGGGTGTTCGTTTATGGCATCTTCAATTGGTGCAGTTCCAAGATTATGTCCTGAAACAATTACCACGTCATCCACTCGCCCTGTAATTCTATAATAGCCTACTTCGTCTCGTAATGCGCCATCTCCTGTAAAATATTTTCCAGGAAAAGCACTAAAATAAGTTTCTTTATACCGTTGATGATCACCCCAAATGGTTCTAGCAATTCCTGGCCAAGGGAATTTGATGCACAAACTTCCGGTAACCTGATTGCCTTCTATTTCATTGCGTTTTTCATCCATTAAAACAGGCTGGATTCCTGGCAATGGCAAAGAAGCATAAGTGGGTTTTGTTGGTGTTACAAATGGGATTGCCGAAATCATAATTCCTCCAGTTTCAGTTTGCCACCAAGTATCTACTAATGGACAGCGTTTTCCTCCCACGTGGTCATTATACCAGTGCCAAGCTTCCTCATTGATGGGTTCACCAACAGAACCAATAACTTTCAAAGAGGATAACGGATATTTCTGTACGTATTCTAATTTTTCTTTTGCCAAAGCACGAATAGCTGTTGGCGCAGTATAAAATTGAGTGATTTTGTGTTTTTCAATCACTTCCCAGAAACGACTGAAATCTGGATAAGAGGGAACTCCTTCAAAAATTACAGTCGTAGCTCCATTCAATAACGGACCGTATAAAATATAGGAATGTCCGGTAATCCAGCCAATATCGGCAGTACACCAATAAACATCGTTTTCTTCATAATTGAAAACATTTTTGAAAGTATAAGCCGTGTAAACCATATATCCAGCGGTAGTATGTACCATTCCTTTTGGTTTTCCAGTAGAACCTGATGTGTAAAGAATAAACAAAGGATCTTCGGCATCCATAATTTCAGCAACACAATTGTCTGAAGCTTCATCAATTAGAGGTTGTAACCATTGGTCACGACCTTCTTTCATAGTTATCGAAGTGTTGGTTCTTTTAGCAACCAAAACGGTTTCTACACCAGGACAACTCTTTAATGCTTCGTCAATAATTCCTTTTAAATCGATTGTTTTTTCGCCTCTGAATCCACCATCAGAAGTGATGACCATTTTACAATCACAGTCATTGATTCTGGTAGCCACTGCCGAAGCAGAAAATCCTGCAAAAACAACCGAGTGAATGGCGCCAATTCGGGCACAAGCCAAAACAGAAACGGCCAATTCCGGAATCATGGGTAAATAAATACAAACCCGATCTCCTTTATTGATGCCTTGTTCGCGCAGTACATTGGCCATTTTAGAAACTCTCGTGTACAAATCGTTATACGTAATGTGTTGCGCTTCCTCATTAGGATTATTGGGTTCAAAAATGATGGCTGTTTTCTCGCCTCTTTTGGCAAGATGCCTGTCAAGACAATTTTTGACGATATTTACTTTGGCGCCTTTGAACCATTCAATCTTGGCCTCAGCCATATCAAACTCCATTACTTTTTCGCACTCTTGGTACCAGGTGAAGTTTTCGGAAGCTATTTTATTCCAAAATTTTCTAGGTTCACGAACAGATTTGTTATAATGTTTGAAGTATTGTTCTAAATTTTCGATTTTGTAGTAACTCATAACTATTCTAATTTATTTTTAATTCTTATTTTTTATTATAAACACCTATTTCATATTTTTTTAAAACTTCTATAATTTCGTCGACAATAGTTTCATCATTAATTGTGGAGGGAATTTGAAAATTTTCGCCATCAGCAATACTTCGCATTAGTTTTCCAATTGTGTTTCCGTTTAGCGTTCCAATGAAAAAAGCCAAGGTAAATAAACCCCAAAGTCCCAAATAAAACCCCATTGACGCCCCGTCAGGTTTTGTTACTCCAAACAAAGGAAGTGTCCATATCGCAACGAGTGACAATCAAAAGAAGCCATAAGAAGTAAAGGCTGCCATCCCAAAACCGTTTCCTTTTTTCCATTCCATAACTCCACCAATAAAGATGCCCATTGCCATAATCATTGAATTGAGTTCGAAGAAACCAGCGTTGTGAATGTTTAATAAAATAGTGGTCATCCCAAAACCAAAAAGCCCTAAGGGTGCTGGATTCGCTGTAGTATCTTTGATGATTTGTTCCATAAGTTTAGGTGTGATTTAAAGGTTTTGTTGGTTTTTTTTAAAGTTTCATCGAAAAAAAATCAATCTAATTGTTTTGAATTCACAAATATATCAAACCTGTGCGATTTTTTAATAAAATTTTTCAAATTCATCTTTTAGAACAAATCCTTACTTAAAATTAATTAGAAATGGATTTTGTTGTTGTTGAAGTGTTTAAAACATATTGAAAAATGAAACGGATATTATGAAATTTTTCCCATTTTGTTTATGTTAGAAAAAACGAGGTTTTACCTCAGTTTTAAATATGACAATTATCATTTTTTATTAGGGTGAATGCTTCTACCTTTGGGAAAAATATAAGAAAATAATATAAAACAAATAAAATTTATTAAAATGACAAAAGAGAAAAAAGCCCCAAAATATGTCTATTCTTTTGGTGGTGGTAAAGCAGATGGAAATGAATCTATGAAAAATTTATTGGGAGGAAAAGGAGCGAATCTAGCTGAAATGGCGGGCCATCCTAACCTAATGTTGCCTGTTCCTCCAGGATATACACTTACTACAGAAGTATGTACTGCTTTTTACGATAATAAAAAGAAATATCCTGCCGAATTGCAAGGTCAAGCAGACAAAGCTTTGGCAGCGGTTGAAAAATTAATGGGCAAAAAATTTGGTGACGTCAACAATCCATTATTGCTTTCCGTTCGTTCTGGTGCCAGAAAATCTATGCCCGGAATGATGGATACCGTTTTGAATATTGGTCTTAACGAACAAACTATCGAAGGAGTTATCAAACAATCTGGTGATGCTCGTTTTGCTTATGATGCTTACCGTCGTTTAATAATGATGTATGCCGATGTGGTGATGGAAAAAGCCAACGGAATTGAGCCTAAAGACGGAAAGGGAATTAGGAAAATATTGGACGAAAAATTGGAACATGTAAAACACAAACAGGGCTATCTATATGACACTGATCTAACTGTCGCTGAATTAAAATCTTTAGTAAAAGAATTTAAAGCTACCATTATCAAAGTATTAGGAACACCATTTCCAGAAGATCCAAACGAACAATTATGGGGAAGTATCGGAGGTGTATTTAGCAGTTGGATGGGAAAAAGAGCCATCGAATACCGTCGCATCGAAAACATACCTCACCAATGGGGAACCGCAGTAAATGTGCAAGCGATGGTTTTTGGTAATATGGGAGATTCGAGTGCTACAGGTGTTGCCTTTACAAGAAATCCAGGAAATGGAGAAGATTATTTTTATGGAGAATATTTAATCAATGCTCAAGGTGAAGATGTAGTAGCAGGAATCAGAACTCCGGCACCAGTAAACGATAAATCTAAAAATGACCATAGTAGATCATTACCCACTCTCGAAGAAATAATGCCTGTGGCCTACAAACAACTGTTTGAAATTCAGAACAGATTAGAAAATCACTACAAAGATATGCAAGATATTGAGTTCACTATCGAAAAGGGAACGCTGTATATGTTGCAATGTCGTATCGGAAAACGTAACGGAGTTGCTGCAGTAAAAATTGCCAGCGATATGTATAATTCTAAATTAATTGATGCCAATACCGCAGTAATGAGAGTAGGACCAAACCAATTAGTCGAATTATTATTGCCGATGTTGAATCCGGAAATTCAAAAAATAACAAAACCCATAGCAAAAGGATTGCCAGCTGGACCAGGTGGAGCAATAGGACGCGCAGTTTTTTCATCTCACGATGCTGTAGAATGGGCAAGCCGTGGCGAAAAAGTAATTTTGGTAAGAGAAGATACTTCCCCTGAAGATGTAGATGGAATGCACAAATCACAAGCTATTCTTACCACAAAAGGAGGAATGACTTCACACGCTGCCTTAGTAGCCAGAGGATGGGGAAAATGCTGCATTGTGGGCTGTAACGATATTCAAATTAATAGCGAAACGAAATCTATAAGAGCTAACGATGGTACACTAATCAAAGAAGGAGATTGGTTGAGTCTAGACGGTACAAAAGGATTGGTTTACCCAGGAAGTATGGAATTGGTTGACGTAGATTTAGATAAAAATCAATCGTACAAAAACTTGATGAAATTAGTTGACAAGACTAAAGTAATTGGTGTTCGTACCAATGCCGAAACCCCAGGAGACGCTGAACAAGGAGCCAAATTTGGAGCCGAAGGAATTGGTCTTTTCCGTACCGAACACATGTTTTATGGAGAAGGAAGTGACCAACCTTTATTTTTATTACGCAAAATGATTGTGAGTAAAACCGAGAAAGAAAGAAGAGAAGCTTTGAATGGTTTATTCGCATTTGTGAAAAAAGATATCAAGAGAACATTAGGTGTAATGAGCGGTTTCCCTGTAACCATTCGTTTGCTCGATCCACCATTGCACGAATTTGTGCCTCACGACAAAGAAAAATTAATTCATTTGAGCAAAGAATTAGGAATTAGCATGAGTGTATTAAACAGAAGAGTTTTGGCGCTTCACGAAAATAATCCAATGCTTGGTCACAGAGGAGTTCGTTTGGGAGTTAGTTATCCTGAAATCACCGAAATGCAAGTTAGAGCCATCTTTGAAGCAACTGTCGAATTGATTAATGAAGGCAAAAAAGCAATGCCGGAAATTATGGTCCCTGTTACTTGTTCTAAAAATGAATTAAAAAATCAAAGGGAAATCGTTGATTCGGTATATAAAGAAACTTGTGAAAAAATGGGAATCAAAAAAATCCCATATTTGTATGGAACAATGATCGAAATTCCTCGTGCCGCTCTAAAAGCAGATAGTATGGCGGAAGAAGCCGATTTCTTTAGCTTTGGAACCAACGATTTAACACAAATGAGTTTTGGATTCAGCCGTGATGATATCGGAGGATTCCTTCCTAAATATCTTGATTTAGGCATTCTTCCTGATGATCCTTTCCAAACCATTGACCAAGAAGGTGTGGGTGAGTTGATAAAAATTGGAGTGGAAAGAGGTCGAAAAACCAAACCAAATCTAAAAGTTGGTATTTGTGGCGAACACGGTGGAGATCCTGAAAGTGTTGTTTTCTGTCACAAAATCGGGATGAACTATGTAAGCTGTTCTCCTTTCCGTGTGCCAATCGCAAGATTAGCAGCAGCTCAAGCCGCTTTATTATTTCCAAGAGAAAAATAAGTAAAACCTGTTATATTTATAATGAAAAACGGCATCCTGAAAAGGGTGCCTTTTTTTTTCTGTTTAGAATTAAAAGAAATTAGTTGGTTTACGGGAAACCGTAAAGTTGTTAAGTTTTAATTAGTTAAATTTGAATATTATTAATTTAAAAGCAATAGAAAAGTGAAAGAATTTTTTTTATTTATCATAATTTTCATAACGAGTACTAATTCATTGAGAGGTCAACATAATATTCCTGAAAAGAAGGACAATGTAATTTTGATTAATACAAGTAATACCGCTGAAGAAAATTTCAAATTATTTGGAAAGTTTCTTATAGATGAAGGATTTTCTTTTGCTTCAAAAGATATAGATTTTTTAACTCTTACAACAAGTGAAAAAACTTCTGAAGGTGGTTATAAATACATTTTATTAATTTCTTTTAAAGATTCACAAATTTTAATTCGTGCAAAATGTAACTATGTGATGTTTGGAAGTAGTTTAAGTAATATTCAACTTGATTGGACTGATTGGGAATATGCTAAGTCACGCAATTCGCCTTCTGGCATAGCTTTTAAAGCATTTGAGCCTATCTTAAAAAAGTACAACGGCGAACTTAACTATATTAAACAATGAAATTTTTAATATGTTACATTTGAGTAATATTTATCTTAAAATTATATGAAGAAAATTATACTAATACTACTAATTAGTTTTTCAGCTTTTAGTCAAAAAGCAATTTATAATAAAACAAATAAAGAAGGGATATTTAAAGAATATCAGACTAAAAATGGAGATATCTTAAAAGTTGGTGATACCATTCAAATTGGTTATCCACAGGGAAGCGAATTTAAATTCATCACTCAAGGAAATGTGGGTTGTGCTTCTTTTTTATCAAATAGTAAAGCAGTGGTCTCAAAAATAAAATCTATTGGCAATATAACACGTGGTTTTAAAACTTATGCCTTATTTAAAGGGTATGGTCTTTCGGTTTATATTGATTATGAAGCAGCACTTGAAACAGGTGAAATAAAAAAAAACCGATCGCTCTGATATAACAAATAATCTTTCGGACGATAGCGCGGATTTGTAACCCGATCGCTCTGATATAACAAAATAGAAGGCGTTATGAATTTGCAAAGGCAATCAGAGGCTGAATATCTTGATTATCCGCTTTTTTAACTGCTTGTATATAGTTGCTTCTTACCTCGGTGGCTTTCTCTAAATTAGCACTTCCCCAAGAAAAGACTTTTCTATGGTGTAATTTTTCCATTATCAAATCTGCCATCAAGCGAGAATGTCTTCCGTTACCATTAGCAAAACAATGTATGCTAACCAAACGATGTTTAAACCGAATGGCTAATTCTTCGGGTTCATAAGTTTTGTTTTGCGCCCAAAACAGGGCGTCGTCTAATAATTGCTTCAATTGGGTTGGAATTAAATAACTCTTAACGCCGATATTTTTTTCTGATTTTCTAAAATTGCCTGCCCATTTCCACACTTCACCATACATTCTTTTGTGGAGAGCTTTAATAAATTTTTCCGAAAACAATTCTTCTGCTTTCAGTTTTTTGCCAAAAGTCCATTGAATCGCTTTTTCAATATTGAGTTGTTCAAATTCGTCCAATTCCTTTCGAGTGGTTATGGAAGGGATAAGTAATCCTTCTTTTTCTTCTTCGCTTAATGGCGTTTGCCCGTCAATGTATTCAATCGTTAATCCCATAGATATTTTGGCATTTCACTTTTAATTTCAATTGTTTTTTGAGCAATGGCTTTTTCTATGCGTGCTACTGAATTTTGTTGGTCTTCCAACGTCATTGTATTGTTGGTTCGCATTACTATTTCGGTGGCTAATTCTTTTGCACGTTTCTCTATCATTTGCTCTAACGATTCGTGTTTGGAAACAAAACCATACACTAACTGCATATCCATAGCGTTGGCAACTTCTCGCAATGAATTAATAGAAATAGTGCCATTTACTTCTCGCTCTTCTATTTGTTTAATGTTTTGAGCCGAGAAATTCATTCTATTTCCCAATTGTCGTAACGACATTTTCAAGGCAATACGCACCGTGTTTACCCAGCCTTTTGGCGGTTCAAGCCAAAGGAAAAAGTAGTTCAGAGCCAACAGC
>JAEMQE010000114.1 GCA_022758945.1 Lentimicrobium sp.
TAGTCTATTTCAAAAGTTGAAGAAACAAAATTAGGGTCAATTGCTCCTCCAAAGTTTCCGCCCATAGCAGAATTGAAAATAAGGAAGAAATTCTGGTTAAATGGTAAACTAGATGAATTTACAAAAGTTTTATACAACTGACCGTCGACATAAAATTTGATAGCATCTGCTCTCCAGTCTATAGAATAAATATGGAATTGAGTAGTTGCAGTAGTATTTGGAATTACATTAGACGAATCACCACCTCCACCTGAATGACCAGGATAATGAAGCGTGCCAAATATTCTATTTAAGTCATTACCTTTATGTTCCATCATGTCGATTTCTCCGCATGCGGGCCAAACGGCTGTATCAATATTATTTCCCAACATCCACAATGCTGGCCAAGTTCCACCTCCTGAAGGCAGTTTTGCTCTGATTTCAACTCTGCCGTATTTGAAAGAAAATTTACCTTTAGTTTGAAGTCTTGCAGAGGTATAACTACTTCCTTGATAGGCTTCTTTTTTGGAAATAATTTTTAGAGAACCTCCTTCAACAATTACGTTTTCAGGTCTGCTGGTATAGTATTGGGCTTCATTATTTCCCCAGCCACCAGCACCTATATCATAACCCCATTTTGATCCATCGGGTGCTCCGGGAGTATTAAATTCATCTGACCAAATTCCAGCAGGAGCTACATACAAAGTTATGGTAACACTTGAGCTAGCAAAATTAGGTCCATTATAGGCAGATACATAAACCTTAAAGGTATTCGTACCTAATGTCTTATATTTATACGTATAAAGCCCACTAGTCACATTCTGAACATCTCCTTCTCCAAGAGCTATTTTATATGAAGTCGCATCTGTTGCGCTGATATTAAAAATCACAGTACCATTGCCATCACCGTTTGGGAATTGTGCACTTGTGCCAACAATTTGTGCTGTAACCACAACATTAGATGGAGTAGTTCCATATGTTCCGCCTCCACTACTATCAGAGGTACAAGAAACCATAACAAAAACACATAGTACACATAGTATTATACTGCTAATAAATGTGTATATTCTCCAGTTATTTAATTTTGGAACCAAGTTTTTTTGTATCATTTGAATTTTATTTTGAATTAATAAAAAAATTAAAATACCCAGAACCAAAATATAGTTCTGGGGTTTGTTTAAAAAATTAGGATGCTATTTATGGTTTTAAATACTTAGCATTCCCTGTTTGAATCCTATTACTAATAAACATAGCTTTTGAAAAATTGTTTGTGACATTTATAACAATAGCTGTGTTTGGAGTATTAATTTAAATATACTGAAATATCTTTAGTGGCATTAGTCGAAGTACCTCCTACTCCTGAAGCAACTACTGTAACTCTATATTTATACACCCCTGAAATTTTGGGATCGGTTTTATTAATGTATGTGTAAGTAGCTGAATTAACATTAGACAGAATAACAGGATCAAGTGCATTTGTGTCATCATAATCAATTGAAGCTCCAAGAATATTGTCCCCAGTTATTGAAAAAATCACTTTACCGGAGCCATCACCATCAGGATGTGTTGCATCTTTACCAACGATAACCGCATTGATAACTATATTATTAGGAGCTGTTAAATTCCCAAAAGAATAGTTGTCTTCAGTACAACTTGTAACTACAAAAAGAAGTAAGAAGAGTACGCTAAAAATGTATTTTATATTTGTTTTCATATATTTTATATTAATTAGTTAGTTGGAAATTATCTACATAGAAAACTTCTTGTGCTCCCGCTTGCGTATCATTAAAACGCAATATTAATTGTCCAAATTTAGCTCCGGCTGGAATAGCAGCAATAGTTCCATAATCAAAAACAATTTCTTCCCATGCTCCGGAAGTTGTTATTGGCATCTTTTTTATTGCAACACCATTTGCTGGTTGTCCTGTAACAATAGCTCCTTGTAATAACAAGGTTATATTTTTACCAATATTGGCTGGATCAGGATTGTAAACCATAACTTTTATTTTTTTACCATAAGCAAAATTTACAGGAATATTAAATGCGCTAAGCGTTCCACTGGTTGTTCCTCCTTTAGTAAACATGCCTACTTTTGCACTGGTATTAAGACCTGTTGCATTAGGATTGTTAACCGTTGCAAATTGTGAAATAGGACTACCAAAAGGCGTAAATAAATCCACATCCGGAGTTTCGAAATCGATAGGTAAATCAAATAATGTTTTATTTACAGTTGTTGTTGCAGCTCCACCACTGAATGCCACGACTTTCATAACAAAAGGACTGATTCCGGGAGCGGGATAAGTATGAGCCGGCAAAGTTTTACCCAGATCCAATGGAGTACCCACTTCATTAGCTACATCTCCATAATACACCAAAAATGATTTAGCATATAAAGCCGTTACACTTACTTTCATTTCACCAGTAGTTTTAATAACCACATTTTCTGGTGCTCTGTAAGTTACAACCAACGGATAAGTATTAGTTGTTTGGTTTCCGGCAATATCGCTAGAAATTATACTTACCGTATATGAACCTTCTGGATAAGTATGTGTGGCACTTAAACCAGGTTTAACTACAGCAGAAGCATCAGCACCAATTCCGTGTCCAAAAATAACCTTAGAGGAAGTTACACCTTCACCTATTGGCGTGATTCTGACTATTCCTGAATTATCAGTACTTATATCAAAAATTTTGGAAATGTTTGCTGAAGTTGCAGAACTTAAAAAAGAAGTATCCTGATCAATCCCGTCAGGAATGCTGCAACTTATTGTAACAGCCAGTAGCAATACAAAGCTGAATATTAATTTTATATTTTTCATACTATTATTTTTATTATTAATAACCAGGATTTTGAACTAACAAAGTATTTTCCAATTCTTTGTAAGGTATTGGGAAAACTTCATTTTTATTTGGTTTAAAACCTCTACTTGCTAATACAGTCGCTGCATCACCCCATCTCACTAAATCAAAGAAACGGTGTCCTTCACCAGCTAATTCTAATCTGCGTTCAGCTTTAATAGCGTCAAGGGAAACAGGTATGCTTGCTAAACCAACTCTGGCTCTAACGGCATCAAGTAAAGCTTGTGCTCTTGTTCCGGTTCCTCCTAGTGCCTCTGCTTCCATTAAATAAGTATCCGCTAAACGAATAACATAAGAATCTTGATGGTAATTTAAAACCAAATCTCCTGTACCTTTTGATTCATCAACTTTTCTTGGAATAAATTTATTGAGAAAGTAACCTGTGTCTTGGTAACCGGGACTATAACTTGCTTTACCTGCTGCACTTAACGCTTTCAAATCTAAAACCGTTGCTGCAAATCTAGGATCCGTTTTGATTACATCATAAAATGCTTGTGTAAAAACATTAAAACTCCATCCAGATGGTAGATCAGGAGCAGGAGCAGCAATTTTACTGTAGGATCTAGGTCCAACCATTACATTAACTACATTTCCTTCGGCCGAATCACCATAAGAAGTAATAGGGTGGTTAGCCCAGCTAGCACTAGATACAGATGTATGAGCTACTTCAAGAATAGATTCAGTATTGAATTTATTGTCAACTACCCAAAGATCACTATAATTAGTCAACAATTTATACCCATATTGACTTGTACCTCCTGGAGTTCCATTTACTGCAGCTAATTCAGTTGCTGCAAGACCCAGATAATCCGTGTTGTCAACAGGTGATTTTGGATACTTTTTATTTATATAATTATGATATAAATATACTTTTCCTAGTAAAGCTCTGGCGGCTCCTTGAGTAAATCGACCGGCATCAGCAGCTGGAACCGTTGCTGGTAAAACAGGAATTGCAGCTTTAAGATCATTTTCAATTTGAGCATAAACATCTCCTGGAGCTGCTTGTTTAACTGAATAAAATTCAGATGTAAGTAGAGGTACCGTTATTAAAGGAATGTTATTGAACATTCTCACTAAATTAAAATAATAATTCGCCCTCAATGCTTTACATTCTGCCGAATATCTTACAATTAATTTAGCATCCATAGGAATACCCGGTAATTTAGTGAGCAAATAATTAGCTCTAAAAATACCTTGATAATGTTCACTCCATAAAACTGGTTCCATAGTAGTAGGACTTAAGGTGTAATTTGAAAAACCCTGAATTCCTGCACCATCTGTTTCGGATCCTCCACCAGCATAATGATCATCGGAACCAGCATTCATCATGGTAATTATATTCTCGAACCCATTAGAATTTTTTCGCATAATATCATAAACAGCAACCAGTCCTGCAAATGCTTCGGTTTCATTTTTATAATAACTTGATTCTAGATTGGTCCCTTTTGGCTGTACATCTAAAAAGTCTTTCTCACAGGAAACCATTGTTATTATTATTGCAATAGCAATAAACAAAAACTTAATTTTTATTGTTTTCATAATTTTATATATTAAAATTGAACATTAACTCCAAACATATAGGTTTTGGCTTGCGGATAGTAACCTTTATCTATTCCTAAAACATTACCTCCAATTTCTGGATCATAACCTGTATATTTTGTAAGAGTCAATAAATTTTCACCAGTCACAAAAAACCTTAATTTACTAAGTTTACTTTTAGCAATTATATCATTTGGCAAAGAATATCCAAATGAAACCACTTTAAGACGTAAATAATCTCCATCCTCTAAGTAGAAATTTGACATATTACCAAAGTTTCCATTGGTATCACTGTTTGTAAGTCTAGGATAATCTGTTGAAGTTCCCGGACCTGTCCAACGACCTAAAGCTTCGGTTTGATAATTTGCATTTGGAATATCTAGACGACGTAAGCCTTGAAATATTTTATTGCCAGTTGCCCCTTGGGCAAAAGCCATAAAGTCAAATCCTTTATAATCCATATTTATAGTCAAACCAAAAGTATATTTTGGAAGTGGACTACCTAAGTATTGTTTATCTAAAGGAGTGATAGTGCCATCACCATCTGTGTCAGTCCAACGGAAATCCCCTGGTCTTGCATTTGGTTGAATTAAACCACCAGCAGCATTTGTATAGGCTTTAACTTCTTCTATAGTTTGGAAGATTCCGGCAGTTTTATATCCATAAAATGAATTATAAGACTGACCTACTTCTGTTCTTGTTACATCTCCCATCGATTGAAATCCTGCAGTACCTTGAGTGATAAATGTTTTACCCTGACCTAAATAAGTCACTTCATTTTTTAGATAGGATACATTTCCATTCGCTGAAAGATTAAATTCTCCGAATTTTTTATGGTATCCAAGTTCAACTTCAACACCACTATTACTCATATCAGCAACGTTGCCTAAAGGGCTTCCTGTTGATCCCACATAACCCGGCAATTCCACAGGTTGCAAAATCCCCGAAGTCTTTTTATCATAATATTCCATAGTTAAAGTAAAATCATTGAATAATCTTGCATCAAAACCAATGTTCAATTGCGATGTTTGTTCCCATTTCAAGTCTGGGTTCGCAGGAGCATTTGGGCTATATCCTGAAGAAACAACTGAACCAGTATTACCGAAAGTATAGTTTCTTCCACCACCAATAAGAGCTAAAAAGGCATTATCTCCAATTGCATCATTTCCTGTTATTCCATAACCACCTCTAATTTTTAAGGTGTTTACCACATCATTTTCTTTCCAAAAACCTTCTTTTGTCACTACCCATCCTAAAGAAAAGGATGGAAATACACCGTATTTATTGTTTGATCCAAATCTTGAAGAACCATCACGACGAACAATACCCGTTAATAAATATTTTTCTTTGTAATTATAATTTAAACGAGAGAACAAAGAATTAACTTTATGTTCTTGTGAAGTATAAGCGGTTCCAAATTTTTGAGCCTGAGGAATGTTAAAATTAAATGAAGCATCCTGATAGTTATTCACTGGTAAGTTCTGATAGGATATAGAAGTCCCACTAGAATGATTATCTACATAAAAACCTTGACCTACCAATATTGTAAAATTATTGTCTCCAATACTTTTTGTATAAGAAAGGGTGTTTTCAAGATTCCAAGCAAAAGTTTCATTAGTATTCCTACTCAAAGTATTTTGAGAAGTATTAACATTATTACTCAAAAAGAATTTAGGTGTAAATGATTCGTCACCCCAAAATGCTCTCTTCAATCCAAGAGTCGATCTGAATTTTAAATCTTTAATAGGATTGATTTCAAGAAATGCATTACCAATAAAATCATCAGACCAATTATAATTGCCTAATCTCGTATTTACATAAGCTACTGGATTAGTCATTTCTTGTCCTACCACAGGAGAAATCCCGTAAGGATTACCATTTGCATCTCTGAAAGCAGAAGGATTACTAACGTATATATTAGCAAGAGCCGCAACAGGGTCCAAAACTATTACCGGTGTTATAGGATCAAGATTGATTGCGGAACTTAAAGGTCCGCCATACTCACTATTTGTATTCCCTAAACCAACGCCTTTTTGATGGGTATATCCAAATGTTTGTCCGATTGTGAAATATTTGGATAATTTATGAGTTGAATTTAAACGAATATTTTTTTTGCCATAATTTGAAATTTCTTTAGAAACAATACCTTCTTGATCTTGAATTCCAAAAGAAGCAAAAAAGGTAGAAACATCATTACCTCCACTCAAACTAAATTCGTGATTGGTTTTCAAGGCATCATAGCTAAAAATTTCTTTTTGCCAATCTGTACCCAATCCTAAAGCACTTAAGTTTGGATAAGGGATAGCTTGTCCCGCGGCTCCTGCCTTTTCATTCATTAAGGCACCATATTGAGTTGCATTAAGCAAATTCAAGGTTTTTTCCGGGGAAGAAACCCCAGTATATCCAGTATAACTCACATTGAATTTACCTTCTTTTCCTTTTTTAGTTGTAACTATGATAACCCCTGAAGCAGCACGAGCACCATAAATGGCTAATGAAGCAGCATCTTTAAGTACCTCAATTGATTCAATATCCGATTGATTTACATAACCTATTCCTCCTGAGTCTACAATTACTCCATCAACAACCCAAAGAGGATTGTTTCCACCGTATGTATCAAAAGTAGTTAATCCTCTGACCCTAACCGTAGAAGCTGCTCCAGGCTGGCCTGATTGAGCTGAAACAATAACCCCGGAAACTCTTCCTTGCAGGGTTTGTTCGATACGGCCGTTAGGAAGTTTCTCAAGATCTTTTGCTTTAACACTAGAAATTGCTCCAGTATTTACACTTTTCTTTTGAGTACCATATCCTACAACAACAACCTCTTGTAAAACTTTCGATTCATCTTTAAGTGAAATAGAAATTTTCGAATCGTTGGAAGTTACTTTATACTCAAAATTTTCAAAACCGACATAAGAGATAACAACAATAGAACCCGATGGAATACCCTTTAAGGTAAATTTCCCATCAAAATCAGTTGCAGACCCTTTTGTGGTATTTTTTATTTGAATATTAGCTCCAGGGATTGGCAACCCGGAACCCATTTCTTTAACAACACCGCCAATATCATAACTTTGAGCAAAACCAAAAGTAGATAACAGCAGAAAAATAATCAATAGATAATTTGTCTTCATAATTAATGTTTTTGTGAATTGTAAATTTATCGGAACTAATTAATAAAACTTCAAAAAGAACCACAACAAAAAACATACAATGCAAAAAAAGGATCATTAAATTTTTGATACTTAAAAATATATTGAATTTAGTGAGAAATTACGAATAACGACGACTTCTGAAGAGCCTAATAGAATTAAGAAATAACGATAATGTTGTGGTAATGTATAGCTATTTTAACATCAAAGTAGTCATACTATACAGACAAAATATACTCAACAAGACCTTGTTCATGTGGCAAGTCCATTTTTTTACGCAAACGATATCTTTTAATTTCTACACTTCGCACAGAAATATTAAGCAAAGGCGCGATTTCTTTAGAGGAAAGGTTCAATCTAAGATATGCACATAATCTTAAATCATTAGGTGTCAATAATTGATGTGCTTGTTTTATTTTTTTCAAAAAGTCTTTATCCGCATTATCAAAAGCTTCTTTAAAAACTTTCCAAGAGTCTTCTTCAGTAATATTTTTATTTATCGTTCTTATAACAGATTTAACACTTGAATCTCCGTTTTCAGAAGTTTTCTTCAAGTCATCTTTTATAAAAGTCAACAACTCATTCTTACTATTTAAAGTCATAGAAGTAACTGCCAACTCCCGATTTTTCATATCTACATCTTGGGAGAGCTGCTCGTTTTCCAACTTCATTAGTTGTTGCTCCATTTCTAGTTCTTTAATCTCTAACAAAAGGTTGTTTTCTTCAATTAATTTTTCCCTCTGTTTATGATAATAGTTTTTATATGCTTTATGTATATAATAGGATATAATAATCAAAAGAAGTAAATAAATAAAAATAGCAAAATTTGTTGCATATAAAGGTTTAAGCACTGTAAATGAATAGACAGCAGTGTTATCGAGATAAGAATTTGCAAATTTTCCTCTTACCTTAAAAACATAATCACCTGCTGAAAGATTTTTAAAATTGACTGATGTCTTAGTATCCCATTCGCTCCATTCGTCCTGAAATCCTTCTAATAAATACTGATATTCTGCTTTAATGTATTTATTGTATTCCGGTACGGTGTAGTTAAAAGTTATATTGTTTTCGTTATATTTAAAATTACCTTCTTTTTTAATAGCATTATTTATAAGACCTCCATTAATTTTGTTTGATGTAATTTCAGTAATTAAGACTGTATAGTTTTTAAAATTTAA
>JAEMQE010000124.1 GCA_022758945.1 Lentimicrobium sp.
TTTTTCGGTTCTTCCTGTGCCCAAACATAATCATCTGCATTTGGATATCTCGCAATTATTGCTTTTAATTGTTCTGTTGGTAACGGAAATAATTGCTCAATTCTCACTACCGCAACATCTTTGCGACCATTGATTTCTCTTTCGGCAGTGATGTCATAATAGAATTTTCCTGTGCAGAAAACCAAGGTTTTTACCTCGTTTTTATTCACGGTTTCGTCGTCAATAGTTTCCTGAAAACTACCAGAAGTAAATTCTTCTATGCCAGAAACGACCCTCGGATCACGAAGCAAGCTCTTTGGTGTAAACACAATAAGCGGTTTACGGTATTTCGTTTTCATTTGTTTTCTTAACAAGTGAAAGAAATTTGCCGGTGTTGTACAATCGGCAACAACCATATTTTGTCTGGCACAAAGTTGTAAATAACGTTCTATTCTTCCTGAAGAATGTTCTGCTCCTTGTCCTTCGTAACCGTGAGGTAGCAATAGAACGATTCCGTTTTGGTTGTTCCATTTATCTTCTCCACAAGAAATATATTGGTCAATCATAATTTGGGCTCCGTTGCTGAAATCGCCAAATTGTGCTTCCCAAATCGTCAGTGCATTTGGGTTTGCCAATGCATAACCATAGTCAAATCCTAAAACACCATATTCTGATAAAAGAGAATTGTAAATGCTGAATTTTCCTTTTTTGCCTTCTAAATTATTGATTAAAATAACTTCTTCTTCTGAATCTTCGACTTTTACAACGGCGTGACGATGAGAAAAAGTCCCACGTTCAACGTCTTGTCCAGAAATACGAACGTCATACCCTTCCTGTAAAAGTGAACCATAAGCTAAATGTTCAGCCATTGCCCAGTCTAACTTATTGGTTTCAAAAAACATTGTTTTCCTATCGTTTATTAATTTTTGGATTTTGCTGATGAATTTTTTGTCATTTGGTAAATTACAAACAGCATTGGCAACATCTGTAAGTCCTTCTTTTGAATAAGAAGTATCTACTTTTTTGAACATTTGAGCAACTCCAGCTTTGGTAAAACCTTTCCATTCATTTTGCATAAATGGAGTAATTATTGTCAATTCTTTTTTACGAGATTCTTCAAGATTTATTTCCAGATTCGATTTGTATTCAACCTCCAACCCTTTTACATAATCAGCATCAATTACTCCTTCAGCCAATAATTTCTCAGCATAAATGTCTCTTGGATTTTTATGTTTTGCAATAATTTTATATAATAAAGGTTGCGTAAAACGAGGTTCATCGCCTTCGTTATGACCATATTTTCTATAGCCTAACAAATCGATAAAAACGTCACGACCAAATTTCATTCTAAAATCCAAAGCAAATGACATCACGTGAACCACCGCTTCGGCATCATCAGCATTAACGTGCAATACAGGCGAAAGCGTTACTTTGGCAACATCTGTACAATAAGTCGAAGAACGTCCGTCAAGGTAATTCGTAGTAAAACCAACCTGATTATTGATAACAATATGGATTGTTCCACCTGTTTTATAACCATCCAGTTGAGCCATTTGCACCAATTCATATAAGATTCCTTGACCCGAAATCGCTGCATCACCATGAACGGCAATAGGCAATACTTTAGAAAAATCGTCTGGGAAATATTTATCTTGTTTGGCTCTGGTGATTCCTTCAATAACTGCTCCAACGGTTTCAAGATGTGAAGGATTTGGAGCAAGATTTATGTTGATGGTTTTTCCTGACTTTGTTGTTTTCTGGGCGGTAAGTCCCAAATGGTATTTAACATCACCGTCAAATTGATCCTGATCGTAATCTTTGCCCTCGAATTCTCCAAAAATATCCTGAGTAGATTTCCCGAATATATTTGCCAATACGTTCAAACGACCTCGATGTGCCATTCCCATCACAAATTGTTCTATTCCTTTTTCGGCTGCCATTTCTATCAATGAGTCAATGGCGGGAATGATTGATTCTCCTCCTTCGAGCGAAAAACGCTTTTGACCAACATATTTGGTATGCAAAAAATTCTCAAAAGAAACCGCTTGATTTAATTTGTTGAGAATTGCTCTTTTTTGGGCAGGAGAAAAATCAGGATGGTTGTCGTTATGCCCAATTTTATTCTGAATCCATTGAATGTCATTTGGATTTCGGATATACATATATTCAACCCCAATGGATTGACAATAAATTTTATCCAAATGTGCCAAGATGTCGGCCAAACTGCAAGGTGCAATTTTGATAACTTTTGCAGCATCAAAAACGGTTGATAAATCCGCTTTTGAAAGTCCAAAATTTTCAATATCCAATGTTGGAGTATACGTTCTCCTTTTGTGAACCGGATTCGTTTTGGTAAATAAATGCCCACGATTTCTATAGGCATCAATTAATTTGATAACATTGAATTCTTTCTGAAGTTTCTCTGAGACAGAAGTGCTTTCAAGATTGCCTGAAATTCCGTTTTCTATTTGTGCTGCTGGATTTTCTCTATTATAAGTTGACATTCCAAAGTCGAAACCTTGAAAAAAACCTCTCCAACTTGGCTCTACGCTATCTGGATTTTCTAAATATTGATCGTATAATTGCGCAAAAAATTCGGTGTGTGCTGCGTTTAAAAATGAAAACCTATCCATAATTTTATAAAATCTGCTTTTTGTTAAAAATGTTTGGCAAAAGTACAATAATACAATATGTATATAATTTTTTTTAGATACATTTATGCCGTATTTTGTTAAAACCCTATATAATTATGAAAAAGAGTAACTTAAGGCTTGTTTCGAAATTAATTTTGGTAGTCATAACCTTATTTTTTTCTTTTAACTTATTTGCTCAAGGGCCAACAAATTCGCCAAATAATTTCTGGAGAAATGTACAATTTGGAGGAGGAATAGGATTGAGTATTGGATCTGGTTATACCGATATTTTTGTAGCACCAAGTGCCATTTACAATTTTAATCCAATTGTCGCATTGGGAGCTGGACTAAATCTTAGCTATGTTTCTTCAAGTAATTATTATTCCTCCTTTATTTATGGCATAAACACACTTGTTTTAATAAATCCCATTCCTGAAGTACAATTTTCAATAGGATTAAATGAATCTCGGGTAAATTATGAAGAAACGGGTTATTATTCTGAGGATTATTGGAATACAGATTTAATCCTTGGTGCTGGCTATCGAACAGGGAATGTAACTGTAGGTGTTGGATATAATGTTTTACAAAACGACCCATATCATAATGAACCTTTTATGCCTTTCGTAAGGGCTTATTTTTAATATTTAATTATGAAAAAGAGTATACAACTGTTTTTTCTTCTGTTTTTGAGTTATGGATTTTCTCAAAACACCCTATTGCAATCTGGCCCAATGGTAGGCTACTGCGAGATGAAAGAAGCTGTGATTTGGTTGCAAACCAAAGAAAATGTTTCCGTAAAAATCGAATATTTTGCATTAGACAATCCAACCAAAGTATTCACTTCTGATAATTATAATTCATCTAAAGAAGTTGGTTTTACTTATCATATTATTTTAGACCAACTGGAACCTGGAAAAAAATATAAATACACCGTTTTTTTTAATAATAAAAAGGTGGTTTTGCCTTATGAAACTTCCTTTTCTTCCAAGAAATTGTGGCAATGGCGAGAAGATGCGCCAGATTTCACAGTTGCTTTCGGAAGTTGTATGTACATCAACGAAACTGCTTTGGACAGACCCGGAAAACCTTATGGAAGCGGATATAACATTTTTGAAAGTATCACAAAGAAAAATCCGGACATTATGATTTGGGGCGGTGACAACACTTATTTAAGAGAAGCCGATTGGGACAGCAAAACAGGAATCTATCATCGCAATACACACTCCAGATCCATTAAGGAAATACAACCTTTGTTAGCAAAAACTCAAAATTTTGCCATTTGGGACGACCACGATTTTGGTCCAAACGATAGTGACCGTAGTTTCTATAATAAAAATCTGACTCAAAAAGCGTTTAAAGATTTCTGGGCCAATAAAAGTTACGGAATCAGTCCGGATCAAAAAGAAGGTGTTTTCTCAACCTTTAATTGGGGTGACGCTCAGTTTTTCCTGATTGACGATCGGTTTTTTAGATCTCCACAAGACCGAATTACAGGTACTAAAACAATGTTGGGCACGACACAATTCGAATGGCTTATCGATGCTTTGAGTTCATCAATAGCCAGTTTTAAAATAATTGTGATTGGCGGACAAGTCTTAAATGCGGTTCCAGACACTGAAAATTATGGGCATTATCCCGAAGAAAAAGAAAAACTTCTCAAAGAGATTACCGACAATAAAATAAAAGGAATTCTATTCTTAACCGGAGACCGCCATTTTGCCGAAATGTCTATGTTGCCTCGAGAAGGCAGTTATCCTATTTATGATTGGACTGTTTCTCCATTTACTGCCGGAGTTGTATCTGATAAAGTGCTTAAGGAAGACAACAAATATAAAGTTCAGGGCAGCGCTTTTGTTCAAAATAATTTTGGAATCATTTCATTTTCCGGAAACAAAGAAAATAGGCAAATGAAACTTACTTTATTTGACATCAATGGGAATGAATTGTGGAATAAAGTGATTTTAAAAAAGGAGTTGCAATAGTTAATATTTGTTTCGAAACCACACTTTTTGCCATTCTCGTTTCAAAATCAAAAAGGCGACATTCTCTGATAGAACGACTAAATCGGAACCATCTAATTTTTTTATTTGGTCTTCAGAAACGTCTATGATATAAAGTAAATTCAAATATTCGGCAAATTTATACTGAATCAACCGGTAGATTTTTTCGTGCAATTGGATTTTTAATTCTTCGGGAGAAATACTCTTTGGAAAATCGATTCCTTCATTAGCCAAATTAAAATCCTTGTTAATTTGCTCAATTAATTTCAAGTATAAAGCTTCTTTTTCGGCTTCTTCGAGAAGTAAATCAGTATTTATGGGAGTGATATACATTTTAGATTGCAGATTTTAGATTTTGCCCTTCGTCTCTCGACTGCGCTCGAGATGACACGCTCTGGGTTACAATTGAAAATTAAACGTTTCTACTCATTAAATTTTCGCCAAAAGCTTTCAATATTTCTTTTTTATCTTCGGAAATATTCATTTTTTTCAAGGTTTCAAAGGCTTTTAAAGTAAAGTCTTTAATGGATTTTTGCGTGGCTTCGGATGCTCCAGTCGAGTTGAAAATTTCCTTTACAGCTTCTATTTTTTCTGAATTGTCATCTAATGGAATGGAAAATAAATTCATTAATTCTTCTCTTTGTTCTATAGAAGAAAACTCGATTGCTTTTAAGTAAAGATATGTTTTTTTGTTTTCTATAATATCACCTCCTACTTGTTTTCCGAAGGTTTTTGGATCACCAAAAGCATCCAGATAATCATCCTGCAACTGAAACGCTAACCCTAAATTAAGTCCAAAATCATAAATCAAATTAGCATTTTCTTCGGAAGTTTTTGCAATAATTGCTCCCATTTTCATTGCTGCAGCAACAAGAACGGCTGTTTTATATTCAATCATTTTCAGATATTCTGGAATCGTAACGTCATCGCGAGTTTCAAAATCAACGTCGTATTGTTGTCCTTCACAAACTTCGAGAGCGGTCTGACTGAACAATTTAGCCAAATCCTTAAAAATAGCAGGTTCATATTGTTCAAAATATTGATACGCCAAAATAAGCATTGCGTCACCCGAGAGAATTCCGGTGTTGACATTCCATTTTTCGTGAACTGTGATTTTGCCTCTTCGCAAAGGTGCATCGTCCATAATATCATCGTGAATGAGCGAAAAATTATGAAAAACCTCAACGGCCAAAGCAGCTGGCAAAGCTTCTTTGTAATTGGCATCAAAAACTTCGGCACTCATTAATGTTAAAACTGGGCGCATTCTTTTTCCGCCAAGTTGTAAGATGTAATCTATTGGCTGGTAAAGATTTTTCGGCTCTTTTACTATTTTTTGATTTTCTAAATAGAGTAGAAATTGCTCTTGATACTGATGAATGGGAAGCATAAATGATTCTTTATTTTATATCACAAAGGAAACTAAAAAACCCGAAACTTTAAACCCTAAATAAATTTTTTAAAAATACTTTGGAAACTATTTTGGTGTTTAAAGTTTCCTTTGTAGATTTGCGCTTTAATTTTTAAATACCAAACCTAAAATGACAGCAACAAAATGGACAATCGATTCCAATCAATCTGATGTTTTAATAAAAACAAGGCATTCAATTATTGCCTATTTAGTGAGTAAAACAAACACATTTAATGGTTCTATATCTGTAGTAGAAGACGAACTGCATGATGCCTCAGTTGAATTCTTATTTGACATAAATACTAAAGAAGGAAAATTAGAACAATTTGACTCTAATTTAAAATTGAATGATTTTATCGATACAAAGCAAAACCCAACCGTTAGTTTTAAATCAACTTCTTTTCAAAAAGTAAACTCAAACATTAATTTCTTAAAAGGAAATCTTACCATCAACAACATTACTAAAGTAGTGGAACTGGATGTAGTACTAACCGGTTTAGAAACTTACAATGGAAATTCAAAAGCGGTATTTGAAATTCTTGGAAACATCAATCGAAAAGATTTTGGACTATCCTACAATGCTTATAACTTAAACAGTGGCATCGTCTTAGGTCAGGACATGAATTTAACTGTTAATCTTGAGTTTACTACTCACACAAGCATTAACTAATCATTAAGATTAAGCAAAACTTTGGAAACTATTTTGGTATTAAAAGTTTCCATTGTACATTTGCAACCAAAATTTAATTTTTTGAATTTTAAAAATGAAAGAAAAAATTATAGCACGTGCGACTGATTTATTTATGAAACTAGGTTTCAAAAGTGTTACTATGGATGACATCGCTGGAGAAATGTGCATTTCTAAAAAAACAATTTACAAATATTTCTGCAACAAAGAACTACTCATCGAAGAATCGACAGCCATGGTTCACACGGCAATACATCAAAGCATAGATACCATCGTAGCCAAAAATCATAATGCCATCGAAGAAAATTTTGAAATCAGAAAAATGTTTAAAGAAATGTTTAAAGCAGGCGATACTTCTCCTGTTTTTCAATTAAAAAAACATTATCCGGAAATTTATGATACGGTAATGTCAAGAGAAATAAACGAATGTAATACTGTCTTTAAGCTAAACATCCAGAAAGGAATCGAACAAGGATTGTACAGAAAAGAAGTACCTACTAACACTTATGTTGAATTCTATTACATCCTAATTTTTAGCATTAATGGAAATATCAGTTCTGAAAAAGAGGCAAAAGAAATGGAATTACAGGCATTAGAATACCACACCAGAGCAATGGCAACGCCAAAAGGAATAATCGAACTCGAAAAACAATTACAAAACTATAATTTATAATGAAGAAACTATTTTTAATACCCTTATTTGTTTTTGCAATCACTGCAAAAGCACAAGAACCTAAGAAAAACTTCAGTTTTAGTCTGGAACAAGCCATAAGTCACGCATTGACCAATAACTATTCGGTTATAAATGCAGGTCGTGACATAGAAGCTTCTAAAGAAAAAAAATGGGAAACCACCGCAGCAGGTCTGCCACAGATTAATGCTGGTGTAGATTTTACCAATAATTTTGTTTTGCAAAAATCAGTAATTCCCGCAGAATTTTTTGGTGGAGAACCTGGAACTTATGCCACGTTCGCTTTTGGAACGAAGTACAGTATGATTGCACATTCCACCCTGAGCCAATTGATTTTCGATGGTTCTTATATCGTTGCATTGCAAGCTTCAAAAACGTACTTGAAGTATTATGAAAATGCCAAAGTAAAAACGGATGTCGAAATTAAAGAAGCGGTTATCAATGCTTACGGAAATGTATTGCTCGCCGAAGAAAGCATTGCTATTCTCGAAAAAAACAAAGCCACTTTAGAAAAAACATTGTCCGATACGAAAGCAACTTTCAAAAATGGATTGATTGAAGAAGAAAGCGTAGAACAACTACAAATCACTTTAACTTCTATAAACAGCACTTTGAACTACAATAAAAGATTGGTAGACGTAGCTTATAAAATGCTAAAAATCACGTTGGGAATTGATATTAACGATGATTTAAAACTCACAGACACATTAGACAATCTGACCGTTTCTAATTTAGATTTAAGCCTAGCAAAAACTGAATTTGCAGTTACAGACAATGTAAATTATCAAATGGCTTTAAACTTTCGGGAACAAAGAGAATTAGAATTAAAACTTCAAAAAACCAAAGCTTTACCTTCGCTGGCTGCCAATGCTAATTTTGGCTACACTGCATTCAAAGATGAATTCCAATTTTTTACACAAAACCAAAATTGGTTCAATTATTCCAATGTTGGCGTAAGCCTAAATGTGCCAATTTTCAGTAGTTTGGCTAGAAGTTCTAGAACGCAGCAAGCCAAAATAGCGCTGGAACAAGCCAAAACTCAATTATCCGAAGCGGAACAAAAATTGAAATTGCAATATGCTGCCGCCAAAAGTGATTACGAGTTTAGTATCGAAGAATATGCCACAGCAAAATCGAATTTGAGCCTTGCCGAAAGAATCGAAAAAAAGCAACAAATAAAATTTGCCGAAGGACTATCTACAAGTTTTGATTTTAATGATGCGCAAAGACAATTATACACTACCCAACAAAAATACCTTCAATCTATGGTAGATGTAATCAACAAAAAAGCAGCTTTAG
>JAEMQE010000031.1 GCA_022758945.1 Lentimicrobium sp.
CTTCAGGACCAATATCGATAATCATATCGGCTGCTTTCATAATATCTTCATCGTGTTCGACAACGATAACGGTGTTTCCTAAATCACGCAAAGACTGCAACACTTTGATTAATCTTTCGGTGTCTTTTGGATGTAAACCAATACTAGGCTCGTCCAAAATATACATTGAACCCACCAAACTGCTTCCTAATGAAGTCGCTAAATTGATGCGTTGCGATTCGCCACCTGAGAGCGTCGCCGAGTTTCTATTTAAAGTCAAATAATCCAAACCAACTTCGGTCAAAAACGACAAACGGTTGTTGATTTCTAATAATAATCGTTTGGCAATTTGCTTTTCATACACATCCAAATCGATGTTTTTGAAAAAAGTTACCAAATGCTTAATCGGTAAATCGACTAAATCCGAAACGGTTTTAGAATTAATTTTTACGTAAGAAGCTTCGATTCGCAAGCGTTTCCCTTTGCAGGAATGACATTTGGTTTTACCTCGATAACGCGAAAGCATCACTCGATTTTGGATTTTATAATTCTTGTCTTCCAATTCCTTGAAGAACGCATTCAAACCTTGAAAATAACTATTTCCTGTCCAAACCAACTCTTTTTGCACTTCCGAAAGTTCAAAAAACGGTTTGTGGATTGGGAAATCAAACTTGTAGGCATTGTTCACCAATTCGTCCCGAAACCAGCCCATACTTTCGCCACGCCACGGAAAAATCGCATTTTCAAAAACCGACAAAGAAGTGTTGGGAATCACCAATTCTTCATCAATTCCTATGATGTTTCCGTAGCCTTCACAAACCGGACAAGCGCCATAGGGATTGTTGAAACTAAACAAATGGACATTCGGCTCCAAGAAAGTAATGCCGTCCAATTCAAAATTATTGCTGTAGGAATAGCGTTCGTTGGTATTTAATTCCTGCAGATGGCAAATTCCTTTTCCTTCGTAAAAAGCAGTTTGAACCGCATCCGAAAGGCGATTGTAAAATTCCTCTTCGTCTTTGACCACGATTCGGTCAATGATAAGAAGAATGTCTTTATTGTCCAAAGTGTGTCCGTCAATCTCATCCAAACGAATAGTTTCATTGTTGACCAATATTCTTGAAAATCCCTGATTGAGCAAGGCTTTCAATTTGTCTTCCAAAGCTCGGCCGTGTTCTAAATGAATAGGGGCGAGGAGCAACCATTTGCTGTCGATTCCAAATTTTTTCACATCTGAAATAACATCCGAAACCGTATTTTTTTTGACTTCTTGTCCGGAAATTGGTGAAAAAGTTCTACCGACTCTGGCAAACAATAATTTGATGTAATCGTAAATTTCAGTAGAAGTGCCTACGGTAGATCGAGCATTAGTCGTGTTGACTTTTTGCTCAATGGCGATTGCTGGTGCAATTCCTTTGATGTATTCCACTTTTGGTTTGTCCAGCCTTCCCAAAAATTGGCGAGCATACGAGGATAAACTTTCGACATATCGTCTTTGTCCTTCGGCATACAAAGTGTCGAACGCCAAGCTTGATTTCCCCGAACCCGAAAGTCCGGTAATCACCACTAATTTATTCCTTGGAATTGCAACATCCACATTTTTTAGATTGTGAACTTGTGCTCCTTTGATGATGATATTCTTTTTTGGATCTAATGTAGAAAGGTCAATTTGCATGCGAAAACCTAATTTTCACAAAAGTAATCAATTTTAAAATGAGAATTGGCATTGGAGTATTCCCAAATTTCTATTTTGGAAATTGTTTTTATTGATTGAAGGGAATAAAAAAAGTGCACCACTCGAAAGAGATGCACTATTAGTTTTGAAATTGAAGTATTTTATTTCTTAATGATTTTTTCTTGTTGGACACCATTCGTGTTTTCAACTCTTAGAAAATAGATTCCGGTTTTAAGGGAACTCATATCTAAACTATAAGTGGAAGGCACATTAGAATCTAACAATTTATGACCCAATATATCGGTTAGGAAAATTCGATTTTGGTAGTCGGTTAATTGAAGAAATAAGGTGTTTTGCACTGGATTTGGATAAAAAACATTTTTCGGTTTTGATGCAGTTTCTACTCCTAATGAGCAAGTGTTTCCTACTGTATAAGTATAATATTTAGTTACTGCCAATCCGCCTGCAAAGGCAAATTTAACCGCGTAACTAATAGTTGAACCTATGGTTTGTCCAGTGATGGTTTTTGTAAAAATCTTTCCTGAAACATTTGTCATAGCGGTTTCTGAAAATGGAGTTTGTTTCCACAAATAAGCAATTACGCCCGTTTTGTCATCCAGCAATTCGAAAGTTATTTTGACATCCGTTCCAATGGTTTGAAAAGCATATTTGTAACCCACTGCAAAAGAACCTTGCTGAGCTTCAGATGCAGTTCCGGCACATTCTGTGTTGGTGTTGGCAGCCGTTGTTGCATTAAGCACTATTGGATTATTACCAGCTAAATTACCGGCCAAATCGCTTGCCGAAATACTAAAAGTATAATTTGTATTTGGAGTTAAAGCAGTAATCAGAAAAGATTTTTGAACTCCCGAAGCATTTGATGTTGCACTTGTATTTGCGCCATAAACAACATTGTAAACTACAGAACCAGAATTGTCAATAGCATTCAACAACAATTCGATAGAAGAACCTGTAATGGCTCCAATACTGGCGGTAAAATTAGTTGGTGCTTGCGTATCATTCGTGCTTCCGCAATTAGTTCCTACCACATAGCTTATGTATTTTGTAACGGATAATCCGCCTGCATAAGCAAATTTACAAGCATAACTAATAGTTGTGCCATAAGATTGTCCACTTACGGTTGCTGTAAAAATATTTCCTGAAACATTTGTCATAGCTGTTTCTCCAAAAGGAGTTTGTTTCCACAAATACGCAATTACTCCGGCTTTGTCCGTATCCAACAATTCAAAGGTGATGTTTACGTTTGGACCTACCGTTTCAAATGTAGCTTTATAACCAATCGTAAAGGAGTTTTGTTGAGCAACTTTGGATGTTTCAATACAAACCATCGCTGTTGCTATAGTCACATTCACGGTTTGCGATGTGCTTATGGCTCCGTCATTATCAGTAGCTTTTGCAGTTAAAGCATAATTTCCGGCAACAGGATTCCAAGTTGCAGCATAAGGCGCAGAAGTGTCAGTACTAATTAAGGTGGTTCCTTGATAGAAATCTACTTGCTGAATTGTCCCGTCAAAATCGCTGGCATTAGCTGTAATGCTCACCGGTTTTCCTTCGGTAAATGTTGCATTATCTGTTGGTGTAACTAATGAAACGGTAGGCAAAGCATTTGCAGTATTAGTTACCAAAATCAATAATTCGTCACTATCAGTGACCAAGTCAGTATTGGTTACGGTCAATTTTAAACTATAAGTTCCTTCAACCAAACCGCTTATTACTGGATTAACAGCTGTTGCATCCGAAAATTGTACAACCGTAGGTCCATAATTTTGTGTCCAAGAATAGGTTAATGCTTTTGCTGCAGATTCTGTGCTTGCAGAACCGTCAATAGTTGTAGAAGTCAAAGGCAAAATTACTTTTAAATTTGGTCCTGCATTTGCTGTTGGATAACTTGTAGCCAAATTTCCGGTTCTGGTAAAGGTCATTTTAGCCAAATTAAATTCACCCGCAGAAAAAGCAACTCTCAATATATGTTCTCCTGGTGTAAGAGGAATATTAGTAACCGTTTTCGTTGCCCAAATATCCCATGAAGTAGTGGATGTAGACGGAACTGTAATGGCTGCAGAAATGGTTTGTCCATCTAATTCCAAATGAAATGGTCCTCCGCCAGCCGCATTGCCTGAGGCATAACGAGATGCAAACGAATACAAACCAGATTGAGCGACATTCACGGTATATTCCAACCATTCATTTGCGGCAATAGAACCAACGGTGGCACCTTCGGCAACACTGGTTTTTGAATCCACATATTCGTCCAATCTATAATCACCTGAATTAGATGTTGTTGTGTCAAAATAAGCAATGTTTTGCCCTTTTCCGCCTTCGAAAGTATCAAATTTTCCAGCTTCAATAATTCCCGGAATTGGCCAGGAAGCGCCACCAAATGGCAATTGATTTCCAACCTGAACATCGACACTATTGGTAACATTGAATTTAACGGTATCTTCATAAACTTTTGCATAAAAAGAGTGCATTCCCAATGTCAAATTTGCAGCATTCCAAGTAAAGGGTGCAGTTGTAACAATTCCGAGGGAAGTCGTTCCATCCATAAATTCTACCTTGATTGGAGTTCCATTTGAAGCCACAACATCTAATTTCACACTACCATTTACATAGGCTTGAGAAAAAGAAGAAGTAATTACACCCGTGATTTGTGAATCCAAGCTAGATACCATTTTTCGAGCTGGAACATTCAATTGATACCCTGTAGAATAAGTAACTGTTATGGGTGCACCTGAATAATTTTGTGCCACATAATTGGTTTGACCATTTTGGGTAAATGCAGTTGCAGTAGAACAATTAGCTGTAATAGATGGACTTACACGTCCTAAAGCATTCATTGCGTGTAGCCAATGGTAGGTTTGCGCATCTGAAACCCCAAATTTTATTTCTCGATTCGGATAGGAATTATACAATCCAATAGCTTTTGGAGGATCAATAAAAGCTAGATATTCCCACATAATGTCGTGCCATAAATTTGGATTAACCTCATTTGTGAGTATTCCTGTATTGGCTTCAATTTCATTCCAAAGCTTGGTAACATAAGCGGTATCTTGCCCTAAATAAAGAGAACCTCCTTGAATTGGATACAACTCAATTCCATAAGAAGCTGCAATATCAGCAGTCCAGAAAGTCCCATTATCAATACTATTTGACCAAACCCGTGATACTAAACTGTATTGTTGTGAAGGTGGAAAATTGCGGTGATGCGTATCCATATAATATTCTTCAATTCCAGTTTGCTCCGTCGTGTAAAGGTAAATTCCCAAATCCCGAATCGCTTTATTTCCAGAGGCTTCTCCCCATTGTATCAGCGAGGAATTAAACACCATACTTTCAGAACTGGATTCCATATTATTCCCTTGTGGATTGTTAGCAAAACCATCAACCCAACTATGACCTTCATAAGGATTGAAAGTTCTTAAATAAGGGAACATGGTATCGTTGCGATCATAAGCTGCAGCATCACGAACGATTAAATTCACCATTCCGCCCCATTGGGCAGCCCAACCCGGACTGAATTGTTCTACAAAAGCAGCTGCCTGAATAAAATATCCCCAATGAAATTGTTTGTCATTCAAGCCACTGTCCTGACCATATCCTGCTGGATAGCCAATAGCTGAACTCCAGGTAGAATTATAATAAAACAAGAACGCCACTTCTCCATTTTCTGCTTTAAACCAGTTTTCAAGTCGGGTTTTAATAGTTGCCAATATCTTGTCTCTAGACACAATATTCCCCATTTCATTAGCAACTCGAGCTGTTTGCATCAATTGGTTAAAAATCTGGCCTTCATTGTATGAATCCGTCCAAGTAGCCATTGTGTTGTTTTCTAAAGAGGCAATCTTTTCGGTTAAAGCGGTTGGTGTGAAACCACTACTGTAATTATCTACATAAGGCAAAGTCGGAAGTATTCCGTGAAAAGTGTTTTCGACACTGAAACTATTTCCTGCCATTGTTTTCATTTCTCCTCTTATAATTGCGTAGCTGTATTTGTCAGGAACTGGAGAACCTGGAGCCAAATGTGCCCATTGATGCGGAAGCAAACCGAGCAACATATTCGTTTCGGTTCCTTCTTTTACGACAGTTTCCACATTAAAATCAGTATGCATTACAGAGGTTGCTTCATTATAAGTATAAGTAGCCGTTGCTTTTACTGGAAAAACATAGGCATATTTTTTATATTCATTAGCTACAGTATCAACATTAGTCGCAGTGAGAGGAATAAAAGCCATAGACCAATAATTTTGCCCGTTCAAAGTTGAAGTATAAACTGCTCCATTTTGAGTCCAAGTGCTTCCTACTGGTGCATAAACTGCAAAATCAGCACCGTTTTTTACATTGGTACAAACTAGCATTTCATTTGAAATAACGACAGTGCCAGAGTTAATAGTAACTTGGGCTACATCTGTGGTTTTTTTTGTGAAATATAGAAAAGGCATTCCAACTCCTGAAGTGGCTTGAAAATTATGGGTTCCATCATTCCAATCCATGGTTACTGTCCAGTCCGAATAATCAGAAACTTTAGTATTGATAGCATTCATCCCCGTTACACCAACTACAATTGGCAACATATCATCAATTACACCTGAAGGAATATAACTTACTACTAATCCGTTGTTAGTAGTTTTCATAGTGTATGGATAATTAAAAAGGTTTGATGCGGAACCGTTTTTAACCAAGGCAGACCACCAATCGCTGGTAGGCACTGGTTTTCCTATAGCATTACCGCTCAAATAGGGTGTTCCGGAAGGATAAGCATTTCTACCGGCCGAGTCCGTTCCTGGAAAAGTGGTTCTGTAACTTCCACTGCCAACAGTTACAAACTGCGCACCTGCAATAGTTGTAAATAGAAGGGTTATTAAAAAAATAAAGATCTTTGAATTGGTTTGTCTTTTTATTTCTATTCTCATCATAAAAAATTGGTTAATTAATATTTTTACAAAATTATAGATTAAATCCGCGACTATTTCGATTGAAAATGACATTAAAACTATACACAGTCAGTATTATCTGAGCTATTTTGTTCAAATTAATATTTTATGTACCTTTTAAGTGTGAAATTAAATCTTGAATTCAATTAATGAATCCCTAATATTATATATAGTGGTATGGATCAGGTTCAAGTTGATTATGAATATTCAATAGATTGTTTTTACAAATGAATTTTAAATTATAAGGAAAACAAGAAAAAAAATTCTCAAAAAATGATAATTACAATAGAAGAAACAAAATAATAATAAATACTCTTTTTTAGATTGTGAACCTGAATACTTTTGATGATTTTTTTCTTTGAATTTTACTTAAGAAAGATCAATTTGTATAGAGAAAATAGCTTTTAATAAACGGAAACAATATTTAAAGGAAAATAGCTGTAAAAAAATGACCGGTTTGACATCCTTTTATTTCTATAAACTTTAAAAAACATTACATTTTTTATACATATCATTTTAAACAAACCTTTTAATTGTTGATATTTGATTAAAACAAGTAAATGATTTTTAATATTTAACTCAACATTACCACAACAAATAGTATTTAACGCTCTGTGATTTCATATAAAATACACATTAAACACAGGTGTTTTCCCTTTACATTGTCAATGATTTCAAACGTTTGCGTAATATATTCTTTTGTATAGTTTTTATACAGTTTACTAAAAGCCTAACAATGATAATCTTATTTAAATTTGGAAAAATAGCTTAAACATATAATATTATGAAAAAAATTACATTATTAATTGCTCTAATGATATATTCATTAGGATTTTCACAAACCCCTGAAGGAACATGGAAACTTAGTGATCCAGATGGTCTTGCGGTTGGTCCATCTCAAGGTACAAACACTTACTGGAAAAGCGATGCAGCAATTGTTGGACTTCGACCTTGTCAGTGGGACGATGAGTTTGTTTTTAATGCAGACGGTTCATTTCAGAATGTATTACAAGGCTCAACTTGGTTAGAGACTTGGCAAACTGCTTCAGAAGGATGTGGAACACCAGTAGCTCCTCATGATGGTTCAAATCCTGCTACTTGGGCTTATTCTGCTTCTAATAACACCTTAATACTTAATGGTTTAGGAGCATTTTTAGGACTTCCTAAAGCTTATAATGGTGGAGAACTTACTACTCCTGCCAATGCAGTATCTACTATAACTTATACAGTTAGTGCTCTTACTGCAACTAATATGACATTAGATATTTTAGTTGGACCTCCTGGTGGTGCTTGGTGGCGTTTTAATTTCACTAAGAAAATAGTAGGACAACCTACAATTGGAGCTTTAACGGTTCCTACCGCAACCGTAGGCGATGCTCCTTTTGATATTGTTGACCCTACAAGCGATAGCCCAGGTACTTTTTCATATACTAGCAGCAACACAGCAGTTGCTACAATAACTGGTAACACAGTATATGTAGTTGGGCCAGGAAATACAACAATTACATGTACTCAAGCAGCAGCAGGTACTTTTATAGCAGGACAAGTTACCGCTGTTTTAGTTGTTGCTTATGCTGATCCGGCAACAGGGCCTACTGATCCTATTGCAAGAAATGCAGGTGATGTAAAATCAATATATAATGGTATCGCTGCCCCTGTAGCTCCTCAATATACTAATGAACCTGGTGTAAGTTTTCAAGATTTTGGAGGATGTACTATTGTCGGTGCGACCACTTTAGGGGATGGTAATACTGTTAATAAATATTTCAACCACCTTTATTCTGGTATACAAGTTGGTGCTGTGTCTCTTGACGTGAGTGCAATGACAATGTTACATCTTGATGTTTATTCTCCAAACTTTACGGTAATGGCAATTAAACTAGAAGATGTTAATAAAGTTGCTTTGGAATTAGCTGTACC
>JAEMQE010000147.1:0-5161 GCA_022758945.1 Lentimicrobium sp.
AGTAGTGGAAATCCTTTTGTGCCGGGGTCCGGCACGAAAGATTGAAACGGATAGCGGGAAATAGCTTCTAATTAAAACCCTAATCGAAACGAATGGCTTTTACCGGGGAAATTTTAGTTATTATATAGGAAGGAATTAGTAAAACCAGAAAACAAACAGTGACTGTGAGTAAATTTAATAACAATATGTAACCCAAATTGATATAAACTGGCGCTTGATTGACATAATAATTTTCGGGGTTGAGTTTAATGATTCCAAAATATTGCTGAATCAATAATAGAGAGATGCCGATTAGATTTCCCCAAAAGAGTCCTCTTACAATTAGGTAAAAGGCATTGTAAAGGAATATTTTTCTGACTGACCAGTTATTCGAACCTAATGCTTTCAGTATTCCTATCATTTGGGTGCGTTCGAGGATAAGCACCAATAATGCAACTACCATATTGATTGTGGCGACCAGAATCATTATCACTAATATAATGACAATGTTGAAATCAAATAGTTTTAGCCATTCGAATATATAACTGTACTTTTCAATTATCGTTTTGGTATCAAGCGTTGAGGACGTTTGCTCATAAACTTGTTCGCCAATGGATTTGATATTGGTAAAATCATTGGCAAAAACCTCGAAGGCACCGACTTGGTCAGGTTTCCACTTATTAATGTGTTGAATATGGCGAATGTCTCCTATTATATAGGTAGCGTCAAATTCTTGAAATCCTGAATTGAAAATTCCTGCAATTTTAAATCTTCGGATATTGGGCAATTTATTCTGGTCTTCTTTGATAAAAAAAGTATTGAAAGAATCTCCCACTTTCAGATTAAGTCTGTTAGCGAGGAATTGTGACATTAATACTTCTTGATTAAGGTTTTTTGAAAAATCGGGTAATTTGCCTGAAACTATATACTCCTTAATGTTATCCCATTGATAATCTGTACCAACTCCTTTGAGAATTATTCCTTCGAAAGCGGTTTCGGTTCTAATAATTCCCGCTTTGCTAGCTATAGCTTGAATATGACTTACTCCAGGAACGGAAGTGAATTTTGGATAAAAATCTTGATTTTTTAAAATAGGAACCAGCGTAACTTCGGATTGGTTGTTGTCGTAATTCGAAATAATGATATGCCCATTGAAAGCGGAAACCTTATCGCGAATTTTTTGTTGCAAACCAATTCCAGTAGCTACAGAAACAATCATCATAATCATACCTATAGCAATTGCTGATATGGCAATTTTGATAATTGGTGCCGATATACTACTTTTATAATCTTTAGCAGTTATGAGTCGTTTGGCTATAAAATATTCTAAATTCAAATTTATTCGTTTGCCACAAAGATATAAAGATTTTCAGCCACGAATTACACGAATTTTCACTAATTAAAAAATCGTTTTATGAAACATTTTAGCAATCCACACCCCCTTTTTATTTTTTGCTTTATATTCTTGTCGTGCTCAATTCTAGCTACTAATAAAGAGAGAAGCGAGAGACATACATACCATAAACCACAAGAAATAAAAACCGGTGCCGATAATTTTGCAGCTTATTTACCTTTATTAAAAGATAAAAAAGTTGGAATCGTAACCAATCAAACCGGAATTCTAACCAACAAAACCCATTTAGTTGATTTTCTGCTTTCGAAAAACATCAATATTCAAACAATTTTTGCTCCAGAACACGGGTTTCGCGGTACTGCTGATGCTGGAGAACACGTAATTGACGGTAAAGATGCTAAAACGGGTTTGCCCATTATTTCGCTTTATGGCGACAACCGAAAACCAAAACCAGAACAATTAGCAGGAATTGACATCATGGTTTTTGATTTGCAAGACGTTGGTTTACGATTTTACACTTACCTATCTACACTTCATTATGTAATGGAAGCTTGTGCCGAAAACAATATCAGGCTATTGATTTTAGACAGACCCAATCCAAACGGAAACATTGTTGACGGTCCAATTCTGGAAAAAGAATTCACTAGTTTCGTAGGAATGCATCCTGTTCCTGTTTTGTACGGAATGACCATTGGCGAATATGGGAAAATGATTAATGGTGAAAAATGGTTGCAAAATGGCGTACAATGCAAGTTGACGGTTATTCCTTGTATAAATTATAATCGAAAAATGAGTTACAGTTTGCCTGTAAAACCTTCGCCTAATTTACCCAATGATCAAGCCATAAATCTTTACGCCAGTTTATGCCTTTTTGAAGGAACAAATGTAAGTGTGGGTCGAGGAACGGAGAAACAATTCCAAATTTACGGCTCGCCATTTTTGCCAAAAAGCGATTTTAGTTTTATTCCAAAACCTAATTTCGGCTCTAAAGAACCAATGCACAAAGACGAAATTTGTTATGGTGAAGATTTATCGGCTGTAGCCAAAGTAAACCAATTGGAATTGAAATGGTTGTTAAAAGCCTACAACGAAACATCAGATAAAAGCAAATTCTTTAATCCTTTTTTTACAAAACTAGCCGGAACTAAAAAACTGCAACAACAAATTGAAGCCGGAACTTCAGAAAAAGAAATCAGAAAAAGCTGGGAGAAAGGTTTGAATGACTTTAAGGAAATAAGAAAAAAGTATTTGATTTATTAGGATTATAAAGGCATTTTCTTTTTCATTTCTTCCACAATGTTAAAAGCTGCTGGGCAAATTGCCACGTTTTTTAAAGTCAAATCCGAAATTTGCTGAAACTTCTTTCTGTCGGTGTGTGGAAATTCGCGACAGGCTTTTGGGCGAACATCATAAATAAAACACGTATTGTCACTATCCAGAAAAGCACAAGGAACGCTTTGCAACACATAATCTTTGTCTTCGTCAATGCGCAAATATTGGTCGATAAATTGTTGTGGTTTTTGACGCAAATGTTTCGAGATCCGTTCAATATCAGCAGAAGTAAATAATGGACCGGTAGTTTTGCAGCAATTCGCACATTTTAAACAATCAGTTTTCTTGAATTCGGCGTCGTGCAATTTCTGCATTACGTAATCCAAATTTTTCGGAGTCTTCTTTTTTAGCTTATCAAAATACTTTTTGTTTTCGATATGCTTATCTTTGGCCTCTTTAGGAAGATTGTTTAAAATATGTTTCAAGTTTAAAGTTTCAAGTTGAGTCCGCAAAAGTAAACAACTTCCACATTAATAACTAAAAAACCCGAGGAGAGATTGCTTCGTTCCTCGCAAAGACTATGAAAGACCTTTTCGGAAAAGCCATACTCGATTTTCAAACTAATAATTCTCCCGAGGATTTAATCACTGAAACTACCATTTCCGAGGAAGATGAAATGAGTGTTGCCTATCTTTTTCGTTCCTATGATGAAATGCCAAATTTGGAAAAAAAAGCATTACAACTTTCCAAAGGAAAAATTCTCGATGTAGGTTGTGGCGCGGGAAGTCACAGTTTGACTTTGCAAAACGATAGAAATCTAGACGTCACTTCAATAGACATTTCGCCAAATGCCATTCAGGCTTGTACGCTTCGTGGTTTGAAAAAGGCCAAAGTTCAAGATGTAATGACTTTGGAAAACGAAAAATTCGATACTATTTTGCTTTTGATGAATGGTGCGGGAATGTGTGGGAAACTTAAAAACATTCCCAGCTTTCTTCTAAAACTAAAATCATTGTTGAATCCCGGAGGCCAAATTCTATTGGACAGTTCTGATATTATTTATATGTTTGATGACGACGACGACGAAGATGGTGGAAAATGGATTGCTCCGCCAGTTCAGCCTTCGGCTTCGGGTCCATCCAATAATGACTATTATGGAGAAATTGTTTTTAATATTTCCTATAAAGACGAAAAAGAAAAACCTTTCGACTGGATGTTTATTGATTACAACACCTTGCAGAATGCGGCTTTCGCCAATGGTTTACGATGCGAATTAATAATGGAAGGTGAACATTACGATTATTTAGCGAAACTTTCAATTTAAGCCTTAACACTTTTTTGCATTTACACTTCCAACAAATCGGTAGTCGCAATTATATCTTGCAAGGCTTTGTACAAAACATCTAAATCTTCTTGCGAGTTATAGGCATTTATGGAATATCTCAAAAAATAATTTTCATTCAAAGGCATTACTGGGATTTCGATTTTATATTTATCAAAAAGCAAGTCTTTCAATTCAAAAGGATTTGAAGTTTTAATGGGAATACTTGCCATTTGTCCTAAAAACTCCTCAGAAATTGGGCAAATAGGTTGTGTATTGAGCAAATCGCAAAAGCGTTGGTAATTGTCTAAAACTAGTTTCCTGCATTCCTTTGCTTTGGCTTTCCAATCATTTTCTTCCAGAAATTCAATTACTTTTGGCGTACATAAAAAAGCGGAAATCTCTCTTGTTCCCTGAAATTCCTGATAATCTAAGAATTGACTTTCGCTTGGAGTAACACTTTCATAACCCCAACCTACCACAAGCGGATCGAGCATTTCCTGAAAACTTTTTTTCACGTAAAGAAAAGAGCTGCCTTTGGGAGCCAACATCCATTTGTGGAGTGTTCCTGTATAAAAATCTGGGTTTAATTCTGCCAAATCCAAGTCTAGTTGACCTGGAACGTGAGCGCCGTCAATAATGGTAATCAATCCCAACTCCCGTGCTTTGTCACAAATTTCTTTTACAGGAAAAATCAAAGCCGTGCAACTTGAGATTTGGTTTAGGAAAACAATTTTGGTTTTTGAAGTGTAACCACTCCAGAATTCTTCCAAGATTTGTTCATTAGAAACTACCGGAAGCGATATGTTTTGACGAATGTATGTGGCTCCCGATTTTTTGCAATAGAAGTTCCAAGTCCTATCCATCGCCCCATATTCGTGGTTTGTGGTGAGAATTTCGTCGCCTTCATTCAAATGCAAACTTCGCATAATGGTGTTGATGGCAAACGTTGGATTTGGAGTAAAAAAGAAATCATTTGCATTACAACCGATAAATTTTGCAAATTTTTCTTTAGCAATTTTTAAATAACTTGCTGATTTTTTTTGGATAAAATAAACCGGTTCATTTTCTAATTCTAATTGAAGACGCTGGTATTCCTCAAAAATGGGTTTTGGACAAGCACCAAATGAACCGTGATTTAGGAAAGTTATATTGGGATCGAGAAGGAATTGCGATTTCATTTATTGATTTTTTGTAAATATAAAAAATCCCAAACAAAGTTTGGGAAAATTATC
>JAEMQE010000147.1:5261-8440 GCA_022758945.1 Lentimicrobium sp.
TTTATTGATTTTTTGTAAATATAAAAAATCCCAAACAAAGTTTGGGAAAATTATCGGCTAGACTCTATCGAAATTGGTAAACTAAAAGTACATCGCACTTTTTGTCCATTTTGTTCTCCCGGCAACCACTTTGGAGAAAGTTCCAAAACACGGATTGCTTCTTTTCCTGTACCGTAACCTAAGTCTCTAAGAATTTTGATGTCCGTTAAAGAGCCGTCTTTTTCAATTACAAAAGTCACATAAACTTTACCTTTTAAACCAGCGACATTTGGAGGATTGAAGTTTTTTGCAACAAAACTATTAAACTCATCGATTCCTCCAGGGAAATCAGGTTTTACATCAATCCCTGCCGTATTATAAATGGTGTTATCAGAGATATTAGTAGGGTTTTGAACAGAACTTTCCTTTTTGTATTTCTTAACTATTCCAACCATTTCCTGAGCCATCTCTTGCGCTGCCTTAATTGACTTTTCAGTAATAACAGCAGCGTTTTTGTTTATCCTTTTACCTAACGGGCTTTCATAAAATGCAATCATTCCTTTGACGTCTTCGTGGGTATATGTTTCCATATAAATTATTGCCAATTTATCGTAAAAACCTGGTAAAACGGCTTCATAATCCTTACTGAACTCAACTTGATTAGCCTCTGGAACCATTTTTATAAATTGACTTTTTGCTAATATCATTCGCGCATCAGACCCACTTAAGGAAATCATTTTTAATACATCCGCTTTGAAAGATGCATCCTGAGCAATACTAATTTGGGCAATTAATAAGAAGGCAATAGATAGCAATAACTTTTTCATTTTCTTGGGGTTTAATTTTTTAATATAGATTGATACACCAACTCCTTTAAGGAATATTCAAGTATTTATGCGTTTGTAAAGATACGCGCCATTTTGGATTGTTCATCACATAATCAACAATAAGTGGCGTCATTTCTTCCTTTTTGCTCCATTCAGGTTGGAGAAATAAGATGGCGTTTTTGTTTACTTTTTCAGCTTGTTCTTCGGCGAATATGAAATCGTGTTTGTTGAAAATAATGACTTTAAGTTCGTGTGCCTTGTCATAAACGGTTTGGGTTGGCAATTTATTCTTCTTTGGCGAAAGACAAATCCAATCCCATTTTCCAGAAAGTTCATAAGCTCCAGAAGTTTCGATGTGTACTTTTAAATCTTTATCTTTTAATTTTTGAGTCAGTAAAGTCATATCCCAAGTCAAGGGTTCCCCTCCAGTTACCACAACGGTATCGGCATGTTTTTTGGCATTGGCAACAATCAAATCGATATTTGTTGGCGGATGCAATTCAGCATTCCAGCTTTCTTTGACATCACACCAATGACAACCTACGTCGCAACCGCCAATTCTTATAAAATAAGCTGCTGTTCCTGTGTGAAATCCTTCCCCCTGAATGGTGTAGAATTCTTCCATTAACGGAAGCATTACTCCTTTATTAACTTCTAATTGTATTTCTTTTGATAACATTTTATTTATTTAAAGGGCAAAGATAGTGATTTTGGAATTTACGATATACGAAGTGCGATATGCGATTTGGAAAGAAAAGTTCAAAGGAAACAGATTCTGTTTATAAAAAGGATTGCTAGTTTTCGATAGTCATCGCAACTTGCTAGGAAATAACTACATAAAAAAACCGATAGTCTTTTTGAAACTATCGGTTTTGAATGAAAGATATCTTGATTATTTCAACAATTGTAAAGACTTAGTTGCATAATCATTAGTTGGATCAAGCGTTAGCGTTTTTGCAAAATATTCTTTTGCTTTAACTTTATCCGAATTTGCATAATTAGCTGCAATTGTGTTATAAGATTCAATGATTTTTTTTGTTGTTGCAGGTTTTGCTAATTCTTCAGCCCCTTTTTCGGTAACTTTAGCAACATATTCTTCATAATATTTAATTGTCATTTCATCATTCCCAATCATATTATTCGTTCTGCCTCTGTAAAGATAAGCGTCCTGATAGCTTGGCGAAGCTGTTATTACATTTCCAAAAGCAACATCAGCTTTTTGTAAAGCAATTGGATCAGGAGTTATGTCCTTTTTGTTATTGGCATAATAAATTGACAATCCGTAATAAATATTATCATCTATATAATTTTTGTATTCAGGATTTGTTGTTCCAAATTCAAATATAGGAATAGCTTCTTTGTATAATTTCAGAGCGAACATCTTTTTACCAACTTCATTCAAATCTTCAATAATCAAAGGCTCCATTTCTACCGCTCTTTTAATATCGCCCATACCTGAATTGTATAAACTAGGATCTATTGATAATCCATCTGCGCTCAATCCTTTTTTAAATTTTGCTGTGCCTAAATACAAATAATCTTTTGCAATGACCTTATTCTCCGGGTTAGCAATAAAACTTTCCAATGATTTAATAGCAAGATCCGCATTACCATTTTCATAGGCTGAATAGCCTAAATAACGAAAGATTCTAGGATTTACTTTATCCATTTCAATCATTTTATTGGCTTCTTCTTCTAAAGCTTTGTAATCTTTAACCAATACAAGAAAATCGGCGTGACGCATTCTAGAATTTAAAGAATGATCAGTTAAACTTAAATATTTTTCATAATAAGTAATTGCTGTTTGCATGTATTCTGAAGATTTAGAAGGTTTGTTTCTTCCCCATTTGTAATAGGTTTCCGCTAATTCTCTGTAAACTGGTCCATAATTTGGATTTAAAGCGATAACTTCATTAAATGATTTTATTGCCTCGTCATACGATTTTGCTCCTTTTAACAAAACGCCTAATTGCATTTTTGCTCTTAACAAAGTTGGGTCAAATTGAAAGGCATTTCTATATGCTGCATAAGATTCATTTTGGTTTTTATCTCCGTAAAAAGCATCTCCAAGTGCTAGCTGAACTAAAGCATCATTAGGATTTATAAGTTTAGCTTTGTTTAAATATTCTATTGCTTTCTTATAATTAGGTTTAGTAGAATAAGTATAAGCTCTTCCTACTCCAATTAATTCCTCTACATCTTTCTTTTTAATGTCTTTTAAAGCTAATGCAAAATTGGCTTCTGCGGCAGCAGTATTACCATTATCCAAATCTATTGTCCCTAAACCAATAAAATTTAGTCTGGCACCATCCGTTCCTGCTAAACCTCTTTGATAGGCAATTTTAGCAGAATCCGTTACTCCCTGAATAAGAT
>JAEMQE010000073.1:0-4875 GCA_022758945.1 Lentimicrobium sp.
GAAAAACACACGGAAACATTGAACTTCGGAAGCCGTTTAGCTGATGCTGTGGCAAAAGGTATGGGTTCTTGGAAATTTATTATTGTTCAAACCATTTTGGTAATTCTTTGGATGGGACTAAATATTATTGGTTTTTTCTATCATTGGGATGTGTATCCTTTTATCTTGCTCAATCTACTTTTCTCGACACAAGCTGCTTATGCGGCACCAATTATTATGATGTCCCAAAACAGACAAAACGAAAGAGATAGATTGCAAGCCCAAGCAGATTACCATACAAATATTGATGCAAAGCTTGAAATTGAGGCTTTGACAATGAAACTCAACCAACTTGAAGTAGAAAAATTAGACAAGATTATTGCAATGTTGGAAGAAATGAAAAAATAAAAAATTCAAAGTTTAAAGTTTTCAATAAAAACAACTTTAAACTTTGAATTTTATACTAAAAAACCATCCTTTCCAAAGTTTCCAAAACATACGTGTGCATCACTTCGCGATAATCCAAGTGTGTCACGATTCTTAATTTTCCGTGTCCCATCGAGCTTATTGAAATTCCTTTTTGTTTTAATTTCTCCATCAAAACGGCTTCGTTGATATTCGATCGAACCGAGAAAATTAAAATATTGGTTTCTACAGGTTCTACTTTTTCGACCCAATTTAGTTTTTCTAAAACAGCTCCTATTTCCTTGGCGCGTCGGTGGTCATCTTCCAATCTTTCGATGTTGTTTTCCAAAGCATAAATTCCGGCTGCCGCCAAATAACCCACTTGGCGCATTCCGCCACCCAGCATTTTTCTAACTCTCAAGGCTCTGTGAATCGTGGCTTTATCTGACAGTAAAACAGAACCAATTGGCGCTCCCAAACCTTTAGACAAGCACACTGAAATGGTATTAAATACTTTTCCGTAGTCCTTTGGATTGTCATTGGTGGCCACCAAAGCATTCCAAATTCGAGCTCCATCCAAGTGGAATTTCAAATTATTGGCATCGCAAACTTTTCTAATTTTCTTGAATTCTTCGAAATTATAACAAGCACCGCCGCCTTTGTTCGTGGTGTTTTCGACACAAACCAAACTCGTGAGCGGACTGTGATAAAATTCTGGATCATTGATTGCTCCAGCCACTTGTTCGGCAGTAATCATTCCACGATTTCCATCTAATAAACAACAGGAAACTCCGCTGTTAAATGATGCGCCGCCACCTTCATAATTATAAACGTGCGCCCATTTATCGGCGATTAATTGCTCACCAGGTTGTGTGTGCAATTTAATTGCTGTTTGATTAGCCATTGTTCCCGAAGGAAAAAAAAGTGCGGCTTCCATTCCAAACATTTCGGCAACTTTAGCTTCTAATTCTATTACGGTTGGATCTTGCTTGTAAACATCATCCCCAACTTCTGCTTTAAACATCGCACGCAACATTTCTTGTGTGGGTTTCGTAACCGTATCGCTTACTAAATTAATTTCCATATCTTCTTTATATAGTTTATTTTCGCACTTTAATTTATAGATTTACGGATTGCCCTAGCCCTGATAGAAGCGAAAATCCTTTTCTTTTTTTGTCATCCTGAGCGCAGACGAAGGAAAAAAAAGAAAAGATTACTTCACTTAATGTTTACTTCAATTGGAGTTCAGTGAACTTCGTTTGTAGCGAATAGCAGGAAATAGCTCCAAAAAATCGCTACAAAATTACTATAATTTATGACAACTACCGAACAAATAAAAGGTATTGTGGAGCGCCTTGGTGCGTTGAGGAGGTATCTTTGACGTTGATGCCAAATTAATCGAGATTACTAACGAAGAAGAGAAAACCTTGGCTCCTGATTTTTGGAACAATCCAAAAGAAGCCGAAGCTTATGTAAAAACGCTTCGTTCCAAGAAAAAATGGATTGAAGATTACAACAAAGCTGTCGAAATGGCCGACGAGTTGCAACTGGCTTACGAATTCTACAAAGAAGGGGAACTTTCGGTAGAAGAATTAGACGAACAATACAACGATACTGAACATCATATTGAAACCATAGAATTCAAGAATATGTTGTCTGATGAAGGCGACAGTTTGAGTGCTGTTATTCAAATTACAGCTGGTGCAGGCGGAACAGAAAGCTGCGATTGGGCTTCGATGTTAATGCGAATGTATATGATGTGGGCCGAAAAATCAGGCTACAAAATACGAGAACTCAATTATCAGGAAGGTGATGTGGCCGGAATAAAAACCGTGACGCTCGAAATCGAAGGTGATTTTGCTTTTGGTTATCTCAAAGGCGAAAACGGCGTACATCGCTTGGTAAGAATTTCTCCTTTTGACAGCAATGCGAAACGACACACGTCTTTTGCATCAGTTTATGTATATCCGTTGGTGGATGATACGATTGAAATTGAAATCAATCCTGCCGATATTGAAATCACGACGGCTCGTTCGAGTGGCGCTGGTGGTCAGAATGTGAATAAAGTGGAAACGAAAGTGCAATTGAACCACAAGCCTTCTGGAATTCAGATTCAATGTTCGGAAACGCGTTCGCAACACGACAACAGAAACCGAGCTATGCAAATGCTGAAATCGCAATTGTATGAAATTGAATTGAAAAAGCAACAAGCACAACGCTCTGATATTGAAGCCGGAAAAATGAAAATCGAATGGGGTTCGCAAATAAGAAATTATGTAATGCAGCCTTATAAATTGGTCAAAGACGTTCGCACAGGATATGAAACCAGCAATGTTGATGGTGTAATGAATGGTGACATCGACCAATTCTTAAAAGCATTCCTAATGATGATGGGACAACGTGAGGAGGAATAGTTTGCAGATTGCAGATTGCAGGTTGCAGGTTGACTTAAATAAATTAAACCCGACAGTTTTTTAAAAGCTGTCGGGTTTGCTTTTTAAAGCTGTTTTTACTACAACGTGATAGTACTTTTTAGTGTTAAATTATCGCTTTTTTTAGCTGAATTTCAAGAAAAAACACATTCTTAGTTTATTTAAATTACTTAAGTTTGCCGAAACTTTTTTTTTAATAAAAACACATTTAAAATGGGCAAGACACTACCTGAAAAATATAAACATCCCTATTCTTTTAATCCTAAGTACAAAAAATCAGCCGTTTACTTTTCAATGGAATTCGCCATTGATCAATCTTTAAAAATATATTCAGGAGGCTTGGGATTTTTGGCCGGTTCCCATATGAGAAGTGCTTATGATTTAAAGCAAAATGTCGTCGGAATTGGTATATTGTGGAAAAAAGGATATTACGACCAATTCAAAAAAGAAGACCTTTCGATGGGAGTCCAATTTCAAGAAAAGATATACTATTTCTTGGAAGAAACCAATTTAAAATTTAAAATAAAAATCAATAATTCCGATGTTTGGGTAACCGCTTATTATTTGAATCCAAAAACTTTTGGCACTGTTCCGATGTTTTTCCTTTCGACTGATTTGCCGGAAAACGATTATTTGGCTCAATCAACCACTTTCCGTTTGTATGATTCTGATCCAATTGCCAAAATTGCACAAACGATGGTTTTAGGACTTGGTGGCGCGAAATTATTAGACGCTTTGGATTATGAACCAGACGTTTATCATTTGAATGAAGCGCACGCTGTTTCTTGTGTTTTCCATTTGTACAATAAATTCAAAAGTGTGGAAGCCATCAGGGAAAAAATGGTATTTACAACGCATACTCCTGAAGAGGCTGGAAACGAAAAACACAACATTCACCTCTTGGAGTCATTGAGTTTCTTTGATGGAATTCCATTAGAAAAAGTGCGTGAAATCACCGGGATTTGGGATGACACTTTCAATCATACTTTAGTTGGACTTCGATTAAGTCGCATTGCCAATGGAGTTTCAAAATTACACGGTGAAGTTTCTCGAGATATGTGGAAAGATTATCCTGGAATTTGCCCGATTATTCATATTACCAATGCCCAAAACAAGAAATATTGGGCTGATGCTTGGCTAGACGAAGCATTTGAAAACAAGGACAGAGAAGCGTTAATCAAAAGAAAAACGAGATTAAAATCGAAACTTTTCGACGTTGTCGCGGACCAAACCGGAAAGTTGTTTGACCCTAATATTATAACTATCGTTTGGGCAAGACGGTTTGCCGATTATAAACGTCCTGATTTAATCACCAGAGATTACAATCGTTTCATTCAATTATTAGAAAATATAGACAGACCGGTTCAAATTATATTTGCAGGAAAACCGTATCCAATGGATTATGGAGCCATCCACAACTTTGATAATCTGACTCACATCAGTAAAAACATCAAAAATATGGCGGTTCTTACGGGACACGAATTGAAATTGTCACGCCAGTTAAAAGAAGGTGCCGATGTTTGGTTGAATAATCCAAGAGTAACCCGTGAAGCTTCTGGAACTTCCGGAATGACCGCAGCTATGAATGGTGCCATCAATTTTTCGACTAATGACGGTTGGGTTCGCGAATTCAAAGATTTGAACAAAACACAAAATTCATTTGTTCTTCCTATTGTTGATCATAATTTACCTACACATCAACAAGACGAAATGGATTTGGAAAATCTATATGAAATGCTTGAAAACGAAATACTTCCTTTGTATTATGAAACTCCTGAAAAATGGTGGGATTTGGTAGAAACCAGTATGAAACAAATTGTTCCGTATTTTGATTCCGCTAGAATGGTTGATGAATATTACAAGAAATTGTATAAATAAATTACAATCAAAAAAAGCTCATTTGCCTTCGCAAATGAGCTTTTTACCTTTATTATTAGTAGTAGTTTGTCATTTCGACGCAGGAGAAATCTCATTTGTTGCTCCTCGTTATGTGATTTGCTTCGCCTGTTCGAGCATAGCTCTCGGGTCTCCTTCGTCGAAATGACAAAATGGTTTACAA
>JAEMQE010000073.1:4975-8357 GCA_022758945.1 Lentimicrobium sp.
CCTTCGACTTTTTGATTGGGTAATGCAAAACCATTTTTACCAATTCCGGCTGCAATAGGTTTTTGTTTTACTTCCCAATTTTTACCCTTTTTTTCCAATGCCACAAAAACTGCATTAAAACTTTCGGGTTTGTAATTGTAAACTATTAGCAATTGCTTGACATTTTCCAATTGGTTTTGGTTTTTTCTTGCAATGAATAATGCCTCTTCAATGATAGAAATCTTTGGTTGTGCATGCAAACTATTAGGAGTAAAAACCACAGTATTCATAAGCAAAATTAGAGTTAAATATTTCATTGAAATTCTGTTTTTATTTTATCGATATCAAAAACAACCCTTGTTTTAATTCCAAATATAAAAAAATAAAAAGTAAGATAAATAGATTGTTTATTTATTAGGCGGATTCAAGTTATAAATGCAACTTTTTCCTGATTTGTTAATTTATGTAAGTTAAATAACAACAGACAAGTATAATATACCTTTGTTGTGCTCCATTTACTAGGAAATTCAATGCAAATTCATTTTATTTGGTAATTATATCCCAAATCATAAAGTATGAAATCCTATTCCATTCAAGAAATTAACGAAGTTTTAAAAGGCACTCTTGTTGGCGAAACTTCCATAATAATTACCGCTCCGGAACAATTAGAACTTGCTAGTGCTTCTGAGATTTCATTTATTGGAAACAAGAAATACGAGAGATTTTGGGAAACTTCCAAAGCTTGTGCAGCTGTAGTCAACGAAGATATTTCGATTCAACCAGGCGAAAACAGGGTTTTCATCAAAGTAAAAAATGCTGATTTGGCAATGTCACAAGTCTTAGAACTTTTCGCTCCACCTGCACCATTATTTAGCATTGATATTCATACACGCGCCATTATTGAGAAGACGGCCATCATCGGAAACGGAACCCGAATTGGTGCAGGAAGTTATATTAGCCCCAACGTTCAAATTGGCGAAAACGTAACTATTTATCCCAATGTTACCATTCTTGACGAATGCACCATTGGAAACAACACAATAATTTGGTCAGGCGCAGTGGTTCGAGAACGTTGTCATATAGGCTCTGATTGTATCATTCACCCTAATGCTACTATTGGTGCAGACGGTTTTGGATTTCGTCCCGACCCACAAAGAGGTTTAGTCAAAATTCCGCAAATTGGCAATGTAATTATTGGAAACAATGTCGAAATCGGCGCTAATTCTTGCGTCGACAGAGGAAAATTCAGTTCAACAATATTAGGTGATGGTTGCAAGATTGACAATTTAGTTCAAATTGGCCATAATAGTATATTAGGGAAATTCTGTATAATGGCAGGAAATTCTGGATTAGCAGGTTCAGTAACTTTAGGAAACGGAGTTATCATTGGTGGAAGCGCATCTGTAAAAGACCACGTAACCATTGGCGATGGAGCAATTATAGGCGGAGGTTCTGGCGTGACAAAAGACGTTCCTGCCGGAGTAACTTTGTTGGGTTATCCTGCCATCGAAGCTCGTGATGCATTAAGACAATGGGCAATTTTGAAAAGGCTCGTTAATGAATCCAAGAAATAAATCACAAAATGCTTATTCAATAATCATTTCATAAATAATTTAGCCACGAATTGCACTAATTTTCACAAATTTATTCGTGATAATTCGTGAAATTCGTGGCAAAAAAAATTGAGTAACATTACGAATAAGCATTAAATATATTTCAATGGATTTCGTAATTTAGCCATCTCTTTATTTAGATAAATACAATTTCATTATGGACTTGAACTTCAATAAAAACGAAGACCACAATAAACTCCTTCTTTCCGATTTGCGTCATAGATTTGCCAAGGTAAAACTAGGTGGCGGAGAAATTCGCATCAAAAAATTACATTCCGAAGGGAAAATGACGGCGCGGGAACGCATTGATTATTTGCTTGATGCCAAAGGAAAATCTATTGAAATTGGTGGCTTTGTTGGCGAAGGAATGTATCTCGAACATGGCGGATGTCCTTCGGGTGGTGTTGTGGTGAAAATTGGATACATCAAAGGAAAACAATGTATTGTCGTGGCGAATGATGCGACTGTAAAAGCAGGAGCTTGGTTTCCAATTACAGCTAAAAAAAATCTGAGAGCGCAAGAAATTGCGATGGAAAACAGATTGCCAATTATTTATTTAGTCGATTCAGCTGGTGTATTTTTGCCTTTGCAAGACGAAATTTTTCCTGACAAGGAACACTTTGGACGCATATTCAGAAACAATGCTTTAATGAGCAGTATGGGAATTACCCAAATTTCGGCCGTTATGGGAAGTTGCGTTGCCGGTGGTGCTTACCTTCCTATAATGAGCGACGAAGCTTTGATTGTGGATAAAACAGGAAGTATTTTCTTGGCAGGAAGTTATTTGGTTAAAGCGGCCATTGGTGAAAATATTGACAACGAAACTCTTGGCGGAGCAACAACACATTGCGAAATTTCGGGAGTTACGGATTATAAAGCCAAAGATGACAAAGACGCTTTGGACAAAATTAAAAATATTATAGACAAAATAGGCGATTACGACAAAGCTGGATTCAGCCGAATTAAGTCGGTAAAACCTACTTTGGACGAAAATGAAATTTACGGCATTTTGCCAAAAGCTCGAAATGAGCAATATGATATGATGGAAATCATCAGCCGCTTGGTCGATGATTCCGAGTTTGAAGCCTACAAAGACGGCTACGGACAAACCATAATTACGGGTTATGCCAGAATTGACGGTTGGGCTGTGGGAATTGTTGCCAATCAACGAAAAGTGGTGAAAACCAAGACTGGCGAAATGCAATTTGGAGGCGTAATTTATTCGGATTCTGCGGATAAAGCCACGCGATTTATTGCCAATTCCAACCAGAAAAAAATCCCATTGGTTTTCTTGCAAGACGTTACCGGATTTATGGTGGGTTCAAAATCAGAACACGGCGGAATCATAAAAGACGGTGCTAAAATGGTGAATGCCGTTTCTAATTCGGTAGTGCCAAAATTCACCATAATCATAGGAAATTCCTATGGTGCTGGAAATTATGCAATGTGTGGAAAAGCGTATGATCCAAGATTAATCGTAGCTTGGCCAAGCGCAGAACTCGCCGTAATGGGCGGAACGCAAGCTGCTAAAGTATTGACGCAAATTGAAGCGTCTTCACTAAAAGCTAAAGGAGAAATTGTGGATGAAGCCAAAGAAAAAGCCCTTTTCGAAAAAATAAAAGCGCGTTATGATGCCCAAACTTCGCCCTATTATGCAGCTTCCCGACTTTGGACAGATGCTATCATTGATCCTTTGGAAACTAGAACATGGATTTAGATGGGAATTGAAGCAGCCAACCACACACCTATCGAAAAGAAATTTAATTTTGGCGTTATTAAGTATTAAATAT
>JAEMQE010000096.1 GCA_022758945.1 Lentimicrobium sp.
TGGTGCTATGACTATCGTAGAGGTTATCGATATGCACAAAGGTTTTGATGTAATAAAAAATGCAATAAAAACTAAAAGCAAAATCAGATTACTTTGGATTTTAGGGATTATCGGGTTTGTTCTTTCTTCCATTATCGATAATTTGACCGCAACTATAGTTTTGATTACGGTTTTAAGAAAATTAATTCATAAGAGAGAGGATCGAATTTGGTATGCTTCCTTGATAATTATTGCAACAAATTCAGGTGGAGCTTGGTCTCCCATTGGCGATGTTACTACCACAATGCTTTGGATTGGAAAAAAAGTTACTGCAAGTGGACTAATGAAATATATGATTATTCCATCGATTATTTGTTTTGTTGTTCCTTTACTACTTGCTTCGAGATTAAAAGCTTTCAGAGGTAATGTAGAATTACCCAAAAATGATTTTAACGAAAAACAAACCCTCTTATTGACTAGTTCTAAGATGCTTTATATGGGTTTAGGTGCTATTATTTTTGTGCCAATATTCAAGTCAATTACACATCTTCCACCTTATATGGGGATGATTTTTAGCTTGGGAATGGTTTGGTTGTATTCAGAATTTATTGATCCAGAATTGAATTTTGACAAAGCAAATGACAAACGGTATTCTGTAAATACTGCTTTGTCTAGAATAGAAATTTCGAGTATTTTATTCTTTTTGGGAATATTGATGTCTGTGAGTTGCCTTGAAACATTAGTTTTTGGAAGCATTCAAAATGTTCAAGTAGGCACCTTGCGTTATGCTGCCGAAAGTATGTCGAATGCCGTTCCAAATATGGATATTGTAATTATTCTTTTGGGAGTATTGTCTTCAGTGATTGATAATGTGCCTTTAGTTGCCGCCACAATGGGTATGTACACTTTTGAAACTGATAGTCCAGTTTGGCATTTTATTGCTTTTTGTGCGGGAACCGGTGGCAGTATGCTTATCATAGGTTCAGCAGCTGGAGTTGCGGCAATGGGAATGGAAAAAATAGATTTTATTTGGTATCTCAAAAAAATTACTTGGCTCGCATTTGCAGGATTTATGGCTGGGGCGCTTTGTTTTATTGCTATAGAGCATTTTATTAAATAATATCTTCTAAGTTTTGAAAACACTGTAAAATGTTTTTCAATAAAAATCATGTTTGAGGCTTGATTTAACCAGTTTATTTTTAATTATTTTAATAAAAATGTCACGCTTAGCCTCTATAATATCTAAAATGTTATAAGTCTTCTTTGCTACTTTATAGTTCATTCTTACCTAAAGTTTTTCTGTTTGGATTGAGGAAAGTAGATAGGGTAGGATTGGAATTAACATACTGTTTTATAGTAATTTAAGTAGAATTCGGCATCATTATACTATGATTATTGTTTTTAGTTCTCAGGTATTATGTTTGAGTTTTTTTAGATAGATATAGTGTTTCCTTTTTCTAAAAATTAAGTATTTTTTCTTTGTTATTTAAGTTGTCTTTTAAGGGCATTCTCAAAGACATGAATTTTCCAGAAATTTTAAACTTGATAGATTTATTGAAGAATAGTCATTACAATATTTGGAAAATAGATCACCAAAAAAAACACGCTAAAAACGAATCTTTAGCGTGTTTCAAAAATTAAATAAATGGTTTTTTTATAAGTATTCTCCGTGTTGAGAAATGTCTAATCCTAATTCTTCTTTTTCTTCAGAAACTCTTAAAGGAGTAATTTTGTTTACGATAAAGAATAAAGCGTATGAAACAGTAAAAGCAAATACAGAAACAAGAACTAGTGCTTTCAATTGAATTAAAAACAAAGTGGCATCACCATAGATTAAACCTTGATGATCACCTACAATTGCATTTACCGATTTAGATGCAAATACGCCTGTTAAAAGCATACCAACCATACCACCAACACCGTGACAAGCAAATACATCTAAAGCATCGTCAATTTTTCCTTTAGGGAAATTACTCACTACAAGGTTACTTACGATACTAGCAATAAACCCGATGGCTAATGCAGAAGGTATTGATACAAAACCTGCAGCAGGTGTAATAGCAACTAATCCTACTACTGCTCCAATACAAGCTCCCATTGCAGAAAGTTTATGTCCAAGAATTTTGTCCAAAAACACCCATCCCATTGCAGCAGCTGCAGCAGCAACTGTTGTAGTTCCTAAAGCTTGTGCGGCAAGACTTCCTGATCCAACAGCAGAACCTGCATTGAAACCGAACCAACCGAACCATAATAAACCAGTTCCTAACAATACATAAGTAATACGTGCAGGATTTGATTTTTCTGATTTTCTTTTTCCTAAGAACATAGCTCCTGCAAGAGCAGCCCAACCAGCACTCATGTGTACTACAGTTCCACCAGCAAAATCTAACACTCCCCATCCGAAGAATAATCCATCAGGATGCCAAGTCATGTGACACAATGGTGCGTAAACAAATATTATGAACAACACCATAAATAATAAGTAAGCCCAGAAACGAACACGTTCTGCAAAGGCACCAGTAATTAATGCTGGGGTTATGATGGCAAATTTAGCCTGAAATAAAGCAAACAATATAAAAGGAATTGTCGGGGCTAATTCCCAAGCAGATGTAGAATTTACACCATTAAAAAACATGTTTGAAGTAGGATCTCCAATAAAACCACCAATTGATGGTCCAAAACACAATCCAAATCCAACTACAACCCATAGTACAGTTACAATGACCATAGCCATAAAGCTTTGTAGTACAGTGCTAATTACATTCTTTTTACCTACCATTCCGCCATAAAAGAATCCTAGTCCTGGAGTCATTAACAATACAAGACCTGTTGCTGTTAACATCCAAGCGGTATCTCCAGTATCTAATTTTAGGGCAACGATGTGCGCTCCTAATGTTGTGCTTTCTGGAAATAAATAAATTGAAAAAATGGATAATACCAAAATCGTGATTAGAATCACACTTAAAATAATCTTTCGCATAGTTTTTAGTTTTAAATTTCGATAAAAGTATAAAATCATTTCACATACCCGTAAAAAAATTGATGTAATACTTCATTTTTATCAAATTTATATTTTATACCCCATAATTTTATAGGGGTATGTAAAATAAACTAAAAAAAATTTTTAATTTGTTAATGAGAAAATTTAAAAATTCGCATTCAGTTGTGTCAACAATTTTTCTAAATCTTGTGTGGTGTGATTTGAAGTTATGACAATTCGATTGAGTTTGCCCGAAGCATTTGTGTATTTAAAAGAAGTAGTTATGATTCTGTTTTTCAATAATCTTTTTGATACAGAATCATCTTCAAAATAAATAATAGGATAGGCAGCATTGAAAGTAAATAATTCTCTATTTGTAAAATGGGTGTCTATATAATATAGATTTTGCTGTAATTTTTTTTGTTGCGAAATATAAAGTTCTTGTGCATTGACATAGGTTTCCAAAAAAGCAGGATTCATTCCAGCAGCTCCTATAAAACAATCCAGATTACGAATTTCTGAAATAAAATGCTTGTTGCCAGCAATGACACCACCCGAAATTCCAATGGCTTTGCCTAAAGAAGCCACTTTGATAATATTAATGTTTTCTTTTTTTAAAGCATTTTTCCAATCGTTTTCAAGGATTCCAAAACTATTCGATTCATCTATAACTAAGTTGATTTGAATTTCTTTTGGAATGGTGAGCAAAATATTCAAATCAATAGGTTCGACATATTGCGAAGGAACCGCATCGGTTAAAACTGCGATTTTTGAAATAGTTGCATCGAATAGTTTAGGGTTCAATTCGCCGTTAACTAATATAGATAAACTTGGCGGATTCATTAATGCAGGATGTACATCTGGAAAATGAAACATTGCATCGGTGGTTTTCGAAAGATATTCTACGACTAATTTTCCCGCTAACATTCCCGAAGAAACCGTCAAAGCGGCTTCGGTATTTAAGTTTTTTGCCAATAATTTCTCGGCAGATTCGTAAATGGAGAGTTTTACATTCGAATTTCGAGAACTTCCATATCCTGTTCCCCATTTTTTAATACTTTCGAATAAAATAGTTTGAAACTCAGCATTGGTAGTCATTCCCAAATAATTAGTGCCGCCAAAATATAAATATTCTACGCCATCGACTAGTATTTTTCGATCTGGGAACTCATTTACAATCATATTTAGGAGATTAAAGTAACTCCAGTTCCGTTCAAGTCCGAATATTGGATTACACCGTTATGAAGTGTTATTCCTGTTGCAATGTCCTCGGCCAATAATAATCCGCCATCCATATCGACAAAATCTAATTCTGGTAATAAATGAGCAATTGCCGAAATTCCTACCGTAGATTCGGTCATACAGCCCACCATTGTTTTCATTCCCAACTTTTTGGCTTGCGAAATCATTCTTCTGGCAGGAGTCAGCCCGCCACATTTTACTAATTTGACATTTACACCGTGAAAATGATTGTGACATTTAGCCACATCTTCTTCGACAATACAACTTTCATCGGCAATTATAGGTAAAACGGAGTTTTCGAATAATTGTTTGTGACCTTCCCAATTGTCCGCTTTCAGAGGTTGTTCCAAGAATTCAACGCCTAATTTTTTCAACTCAATGGCATTTTTTAATGCTTCAGGAACTGTCCAACCACAATTAGCATCAATTCTAAAAATGGCATTGGTATGTTTTCTCAATTCGGTGACAATGGCAATATCTTCTTTGGTTCCCAATTTTATTTTATAGATTGGCCAAGGTAATTCCTTCATTTTAGAAACCATTTTTTCTATGGTGTCTATGCCAATAGTATAATCGGTCATTGGATTATTATCTGTTGAATAATCCCATAATTCATATAGTTTTTTACCTTTTTTACGAGCGTACAAATCATTATAAGCCATATCCAAAGCGCAAAGTGCAAACATATCATGCTTCAAAAATTGATGTGCCTTTTGCCAAAATTCCTCAGGAGTTTCATTGGTAACACTTTCGATAAATGGAATTATTTTTTCCAAATTGTGTTGCATCGAATCTACCGTAATTTTATAATAAGGATTTGAAGTTGCTTCTCCAAAGCCTGAATGACCTTCGCTTTGCAATTCGACAATTAACGAGGGTTGAACAGTATGAGATTCTCTAGAAATGGTAAAAGGATGTTTTAATTTGAGGTTGAATGTTCGAAGTATAATTTTCATTTTTATGACTTATTATTGGGTAATTATTAAATTTATAACAAAGTAAATTAATAAATATTGGTTTACAAACAAAAATCGTAAGTAAATTTTATTTTGAAACAAATATTACGAATTAGTAAAAATGGCGCTATTTTAAATGGTTTTTTAGTCTTTTTTTCGATTCTAAATTTACAAATAAAAGAAACAGAAAATGTATATTTGAATCTAAATATAAGTATTGGTTTTAGGAATATATTTCAAAAAATCAGCAAACACATTTAAAATATAAAGAATGAAAGACAAAGGGAAAATAAATTGGGGAATTATTGGGTTGGGCAATATTGCCCATCAATTTGCTAACGATTTAATGCTTGTTGAAGATGCCGAACTTGCTGCCGTGGCCTCAAGAGATGCTCAAAAATCAAAAGAATTTGCCGAAAAGTACCATTGCAAAAAATCCTATTCTTCGTATGATGACATAATTAATGACCCAGAAATTGATATATTATATATTGCCACTCCGCATTCTTCACATGCTACTTTGACGATAAAAGCGTTGCAGAGCAACAAACACGTGCTTTGTGAAAAACCTATTGCTTTAAATTATGCCGATGCTTTGCAAATGATTACTGCGTCGAATACCAATAATAAATTTTTTATGGAAGCTTTTTGGACACGATTTAATCCTTCTTTTCGAGAAGCATTTTCAAAAATTAAAAAAGGTAAAATTGGTGAAGTCAAATATATCAATGCCGATTTTGCTTTTTATGTAGAAAATCTTGAAGGTGTTGGTAACAGAACAACCGATATGAATTTAGGAGGAGGTTCACTTTTAGATATTGGCGTGTATCCTTTGTTTTTGTGTTATGTTGTGTTAGGAATTCCATCGGAAATCTTGGCAAAATCAAATTTTCATCAAACGGGTGCCGATTTGCAAACCTCTATGATTTTGCAATATGAAAATGCACAAGCTATTTTGCATTCTAGTTTTGTGTCCACATCCAATATAAAAGCTACAATAAATGGTACCAAAGGGAGAATTAATTTGAACACTCTTTGGCATGAAGCTCAATCCTACACTTTGAATGTTGATAATCAGGAGCAGGAATTTTTATTACCAACTAAAGGTAAAGGTTTTACCTACGAAATTGAAGAATGTCACCAATGCATTAAGGAAAATAGAATTGAAAGCAAATTTTGGTCTCATCAAAATAGTTTAGAGCTTATCAAAATAGTTGATGAAGTCAGAAGGCAAATAGGGTTAGAATATCCTTTATAAAAATCTAGAATATTTCCGTTATTGTTTTATAGTTGCTTAATTCATCAATTTAATTCCAATGTTTTAATAGTTAACTGGGATGATTGTAGGAATTATTTCAAAAATTTTAATCAAATAGCCGATTTATTGAAATGTTTTCTATATTTTTAAATTCAAATAAATCAATATGTTAATTAAAGTTTTTGGAAGTGCCGTTTTTGGAGTCGAAGCCACCACAATTACAGTCGAAGTAAATATTGACAAGGGAATTGGCTATCATTTGGTTGGTTTGCCCGACAATGCTATAAAAGAAAGTAGTTATCGAATTGCAGCCGCACTCAAAAATAATGGCTATTCGATGCCCGGAAAAAAGATTACCATCAATATGGCTCCCGCTGATTTGCGAAAAGAAGGTTCTGCTTATGATTTGACATTGGCAATTGGTATTCTCGTGGCTTCCGCCCAAATAAAAGCTGACGAAATAGACAAGTATATTATTATGGGAGAACTTTCTCTCGACGGTGGTTTGCAACCCATTCGTGGTGCTTTGCCTATTGCCATAAAGGCGAAAGAGGAAGGTTTCAAAGGTTTCTTTCTGCCAATCCAAAACGTAAAAGAAGCTGCAATTGTTACTGGTTTAGATGTTTATGGAGTCGAAAATATTCAGGAAGTCATTGATTTTCTGGAAGGAAAAGGAACTCTTGAACCCACAATAATTGATACCAGAGCTGAATTTTATAAAACATTAGACTTTCCTGAGTTCGATTTTTCGGATGTTAAAGGGCAGGAGAGTATCAAGCGTTGTATGGAAATTGCCGCAGCCGGAGGTCATAATATCATTCTTATTGGTCCTCCAGGAGCAGGAAAAACAATGCTTGCGAAACGTTTGCCCAGTATTTTGCCTCCAATGACTTTGCGAGAAGCATTGGAAACTACTAAAATTCATAGTGTAGCCGGAAAATTAAAAGAAGCAGGATTGATGAATCAACGACCGTTTCGAAGTCCACATCATACGATCTCGAACGTGGCTTTAGTAGGAGGCGGAAGTTATCCGCAACCGGGTGAAATTTCGATGGCACACAATGGCGTTTTATTTTTGGACGAATTACCGGAATTCAAGCGTGAAGTTCTCGAAGTGATGCGTCAACCTTTGGAAGATAGGGAAGTGACGATTTCGAGAGCTAAGTTTACCGTGACGTATCCGTCATCATTTATGTTGGTGGCGAGTATGAACCCGAGTCCGAGTGGTTTTTTTAATGATCCTGATTCGCCACAAACTTCTTCGCCTCACGAAATGCAACGTTATTTGAGCAAGATTTCTGGACCTTTATTGGATAGAATCGACATTCATATTGAAGTGACGCCCGTTCCTTTCGAAAAATTATCCGAAGAGCAAAAAGCGGAAAGCAGTGTCGAAATCCGAAAAAGAGTTACCGCCGCTCGTGAAATCCAAACCGAACGTTTTGTGCAAATGGAAAACATTCATTACAATGCCCAAATGAATACCAAACACATCCGGGAATATTGCGCTCTTGACGAAGTGTCGAAGCAATTGTTAAAAACCGCAATGGAACGCTTAAATCTTTCGGCTAGAGCTTATGACAGAATCCTGAAAGTAGCCAGAACAATCGCCGATTTAGAAGCCGCACCAAAAGTCATTTCTTCACACATTGCCGAAGCGATTCAATACAGAAGTTTGGATCGTGATGGCTGGTTGGGGTGATTTAGAATGTTGTTTGAATTGGAATGGGCACGGATTGGAAATCCGCCTATCGGGTTCTAT
>JAEMQE010000090.1 GCA_022758945.1 Lentimicrobium sp.
CAAGGATCTTTCAAACAACTTTTTTTACCTGATATTCATCAGTGGTTTTGTGGGTGGCAAGTTATTTTATTACCTCGAAAAACCTTTGTATTACTGGGACAATCCAAGTTTATTATTAGATAATTTTTCGGGTGGTTTTGTGTTTTATGGTTCCTTTGTAACCATAATTCCGGTGATTGTTTGGTATTTAAAAAAACGAAATATTCCGGTTTTACCAATGTTAGATATTCTAGCAATAACCACATTGATTGTTCACGCTTTTGGTCGTTTTGGTTGTTTTAACGCAGGCTGTTGTTATGGTTTGCCGACAAATAGTTTATTTGGAATGGTTTTTCCAACAACAAATCACGTTGCCGTTCATCCAACCCAACTTTACGAAGTATATATTTTACTGATGCTTTTGGGGTTTTTACTAATCATCAAAAAACACAAAAATTTTCACGGTCAAATCTTCTTATTATACATCGGTTTGTACGGAATATGTCGGGCAATTCTCGAACTTTTTAGAGGCGATGTAAGAGGATATATTATCAAAGATTCTTTGTCTCACTCTCAATTTATTGCGATACTCTTATTACTAACCACACTCTATTTTTATAAAAAATTACAAACAAAAAATAAATTAATCCTTAAATAATCAGAAAATGAAAAACAAATTTTTAAAAATTATTTTGCCAATGCTACTGCTTATCGTGGCAACATTTGTAATTGGACCCGGGTGTGATTCACCAACTCTAACATCGCCACCGGCATCTACAATAGTTGAAAAAGCAATTGTTGTAGATGCGGCTACTGGAGATCCTTTTCCGGAAATTACCGACAAAGATTGTGTAGGTAATTATATAACAAATGGATATTTCAACACCACCGTTCAAAGCCCAGACATTCAAGTCGATGAAGATATTATTGCAGCAACAGGTTGGAGACGTGTTTGGAAAAAAAATCCTCCTTTTAATGTCATAGGAGCCGATTTATTTTCATCGGGAACTTCAGCAATGGGAACACCACCAACTCCGGCGTCTGGAAATTATGCAAGTATGTGGGTTACTAATAATAGTACTGATCCTATTCAGTACAGAGAAGCAATGTTTAATAGATTGCATCATTTTATTAAGCCAGAGCCAGTGCCTGTAACCTACGTTCTAGGATTTAAGACTGCCAAGTTAAATAACACAAGTCAACAAGTTGAAATCAGTATTTATGGAGTTAATTATGACGACATATCACCCGCAATACTTCCGCTACAACCTACAACAATAGTGACGCCAACAAACATTAATTTGTTTGGCGCTGCCAATACCGTTTTATTAGGCACCGTAATGATTCCTGTTGGAGCAAACAATACTTGGGTCAATCAGAACATTGCTTTCACTCCTAATTCAAAAGAATATCCAGTAGCTGGATTCAATTATATTCTAATTACAAGAAGTGACAATGAAGGAAAAGGAATGGCATATTGTGCATTCGATGATTTTTGCTTGCACAAAAAATAAAATTAAACCTTCAAAACAGGGTAACAACTTCATACCATATTTGATTTAATTTAAAAGTGGCGATTTATTCGTCACTTTTTTCTATTTTTAAAAATATTTTGAAGCTAATCCTGCTATCCGTTGCAATCTTTTGTCTCGCTAAAGAAGCGAGAAAAAAGGATTTTCACTGCTATCAGGGCTAAAAACGTCTCGACTATGAAAAACCTTTTATCATTTATCTTTTGTCTTTTGTCTTTTGTCTCTTTTTCGCAGAATAAAGTAAAAGACACCCTAACTCGTCGTGCCAAAATCACTTATAATCAAAATAGAAATGCGGTAAATTTCAAACCCGAAACGCCGCCTTTAATCCCGATTGCCGGCGCACCAAAACCGTCTTATTCCTATTTATGGGAATTCGGCGATGGCCATTACAGCAAACAAGCCGAACCCAAACACGTCTATAAAAACAAAGGAACTTACAAAGCCCGACTTGCCGTAACTAATAATTACGACAACGGAAAACCACCAGCCACAAGACCAAAAGCAGTTGCCGTAAACGAAATTTCGGACGAAATTTATAAAGACATTGCATCCATCGAAGACCAAAACGGATTGGCAATTCAGAAAAACTGTGACCCCATTCCTGACCAGCAAATGGAAGTGATTGTAAGTTATCAAAATATGGAAAATTACGTAGCCGACGGAAAATTATATCTTTTTTATAACGAAAAACAATTCAAAAACAACAACTTCGAATTGGTCGATTTCAGAACGTATGCTGGCGAACGAGAAGTCAAAGAAAATCTGGTGGCGACTGTGAATGATTTAGAAAATTCCGATTCCTATTTGGCCTCCGAAAATGCTTTTACAACAGTAAAAAAATACAAAACCACGACAATTGAAGAAGACTTAGATGCAACTTTAGCGGAAGCTCATAAAACTTATAAAAACGCAACTGTTTTAGAATTCGATGATGCCAATCCGGGTGAAACCCGAAACGTATTTCTTACTTTCAAAACTACTCCAGAAATGATGAAGGATACGAGCGCCACCGTAACGATGCGAAGTGTTTTTGTCCCGAACAGAAGTTTCAAAAATCACAAAGTCAAAAACCTCGAAATGGAAATCGTGACTTCCCACGACCCCAACAAAATGGGCTCCAACGGAAGTCTTATGAATTACAGATTGGTGCGATTCAAAAGAGTGAATTTCAAAACGCGATTCCAAAACAATGGCGAAGGTCCGGCCAGAATGATTCGGCTAGAAACTGATATTCCAGAAATGTTCGATAAAAAAACTTTCCAAATTGAAGATATGTATCCCAAATGCCCAATTTGTCCAAAAGGCGAAGAACCAACTACCAGTTGTTTGGACACCATCATCAAGCAAAAACAGATATTCTTTACTTTCAAAAACATTTATTTGCCGGGAAGCGAGCAGAAAAACGTCAAGGAAATCGACAGCACCAAAGGATTTGTCAAGTATTCGATGAAATTCAACAAAGACTTTCACAAAGTAAATACCAAAAGCAGAACTGCCATTATTTTCGACAAAAACGAACCCATAATTACCAATTATGCCACTACCCGATTCTCTCCGGGAATTTCTATTGGAGCCAAAGCAGGTTATAATTTTTATCCCGATTTAGAAAATTCCAAAAGTTATTTTGTGGGAGCGACCATTTCGCCTTATAAATCCTTTCGTTATTATTGGCAAGCTGAGTTCGTCAATAGCTTGCATTCTTATGATGGAACAACGACAACGGCAGATACATTCATCCAGAATTCCAATGGTGTTCGCCAATTGCAACGCACCACAACTTCGTCTGAATACAGCAATATCAATTGGGAAATTCCAGTTTTGATGCGTTACAACATCAATAATTTTATTGGAATTGGAGCAGGATTACAAGCCAATTTCAATGTTTCGGAAAAGCAAGAACAAAACTTAAAAATAGAAACTTTTGAAGGAATAACCGATAAATTTTTAATTTCGACAACTAATGAATCCTATACTGAAAAACAATCTTTTACCAGTTTCAAAACGGGATTGTTGTTTGATTTAACGATTGGCGCGGCGAGAATTGGCCCAAGTTTTGGTGCGAGATACGTGATGAATTTTGAAGACAATTTCAATTATTTTCAGTTGTATGGCATTTGGAAGTTTTAGGAAACCATTTATATTATGAAACGACAGCGTTCAAATAAAAATTTGTGTGTCATTTCGACCAACGGGAGAAATCACATTAGTTGCTCTCGTTATGTGATTTCTCCCGTTGGTCGAAATGACAAAACTATTCCTTATGTAATTAAAAACATTTTTTATCTTCTGATCTTCACATCTCTATATGTTTTTGGACAAAATCCGCTTACGCCAGAAGATAAAATTTACAATGCTGTTGATGCCTATTCCGCAAATCCAACCGTTGAAGGTTTGCAAAATTTAACCAAAACTGATAGTGATTTTTGGAAAAATCGCAAACCAAAATCCAAGAATGAACTACTTGCGATTGTTGTTCTAAATTGTAATAAAGCCTATTACGAAAACAAATTTGGCCAAACCAATCAAGCCATTTCGAGTTATGAAAAAGCGTGGCAAATCTATCAAAAGAACAACCTTTCCAATTACGACATTACGGAATATTGCCTGAAACCATTGGGCAATCTTTACACGATTATGGGCGATTATGACAATGCCGAAAACACCATCAAACAGTATTATTATCTTGCAGAAACCGAGAAAAACCAGACCCAAAAAATAGCGGCGATTCTCAATTTATCGAATGTATATCAAAACACTGGCAGGATTAATGAAGCGATTGATTTGCTCGAAAAAACCATTAAAACCGAGAAATTAAGTTCTACTCAGAAAGGGATTTTATTCAATAACTTGGGCAACAATTATGTGTTGAGTTATAAAAATCCAGATTTTTCAAAACCTATCCCCAATATTTTTAAAAAACTGGAAAGCTCCTATTTTTCGGCCATTCGATTATTACAATCCGATAAAACCCAAACCGAAACACTGGCCAATTGTTACCGCAACTTATCCGCTTTAAATATTCAATGGCAAAACATTGCATTAGCCAATTCCTATTTTGAAAAAGCGAAAAAATATTTCTTTGCAACTCCGAATATTTCCACTCGAAAACTAGCCAAATTCAATTATGAAGAAGCTAATTTGTTATTTCAACAGCAAAAATTATCAGAAGCAAATACAAAATTGGCATCCGTTTTCAAGATTTTAATTCCAAATTATTTGAACCAAAAAAACATTCTACCCAATCCCAATTCCCTTTATGCCGAAACCATTTTACTGGACGCTCTAGATTTGCAAGCCGAAATTTTTGTAGAGCAAAACCAAGCCAAAAAAGCCTTGGAAGCATATTCACTTTCGTTTCAAATTGAAGATTTATTCTCGAACTTGTTAGTCTATGAAAATTCCAAAATCATCAACCAGATCCGCATTAGAAACCGAACCGAAAAATGTATTTCCATCTATGATTTTCTTTACAAAAAAGAGGGGAAAACAAGTTATATAGAAAGTGCTTTCCAACTTTCGGAACGAACCAAATCGGGTGTTTTGAAAAGTTATCTTTCTAACAAAAAAACAGCTTTAAGAGAAGAAAAATTGCATTTGGAACAACTTCAAAACTGGAATAATGAAATCGTAAAAGAGCAACAAAAAGGTGATTTGGCCAACGTTTCAAAAATAAATGAAGCCATAAAAAAACAAAATGAATTGATGCTTTCGCTCAAGAAAATCAGGGAGAAAAATCAGGTCAATTCTGCCGAAAATATTGATTTAAAATCCTTGTATTTAAAGCTAGAAAAAGACAAAACCATTATGGTGGAATATTTTTCGGGATTTGAAAATATGTATATTTTCACCTTGGCAAACCAAAGGATAAAACTGGAACACATCAATATAACCGACACGGCAATACCAAAAATAATTTCCTTTTTAGATTATTTTAGTGATGCCAATAAAATCACCAATGATATTTCGGGATATAACCATTATGGCAATAGCGTTTATAAAATGTTGAAATTACCAACAAATATAAATTACCAAAACCTTATCATTGTTCCTGACGGAATATTGAATTTCCTGCCTTTTGAAGCCTTAATCACCAAAGAATCTACGACCACAAATTTTGCCCAAATGCATTATTTATTAAATGATTTCAGGATTGCCTACAATAATTCGGCAACATTTTATTTGTCCTTCGACAAGCTCAAGCTGACAAAAAGCGACAAGAAATCAGTTCTTGGCATTTTTCCTGTTTTCGAAAAAACAAACTACGAATTGACGTTTTCCAAAGCCGAAATGCAATCCATAAAAAACAATTTCGACGGAAAATATTTCGATAATTCCAACGCTACTTTCGATAATTTCAAGAATAATGCTGCCAATTATTCTATTTTGCATTTGTCAACACACGCTACTTCTGGTGATACCAAAACGCCGGCAAGTATCAAGTTTTATGACCAAGAAATCTTGTATTCTGAATTGTACAACCTCAACATTAATCCAGACTTGGTGGTTTTGAGTGCCTGTGAAACCGGAATTGGAAAACTCTACAAATCCGAAGGCGCAATGAGTGTTGCCCGAGGTTTTCAGTTTGCAGGAGCGCAAAATTTGTTGTTTTCGTTATGGAAAGTAAACGATTATACAACCTCGGTTTTTATGGAGGCTTTTTATAAAAATATCAAAAACGGTCAATCTTATTTGGATGCCAATACCAATGCGAAACTGGATTTCTTGAAAGACAAATCGATTTCGAACGCCAAAAAATCGCCTTATTACTGGAGTGCTTTTGTGTATTATGGAGGAATTGAAACAGCTGAAACCCCAACCAATTATTATTTTTATATTCTTGGATTAATCGTTTTAATTGGATTATTTTTGGTCTTTAATCGCTTCCGAAAATGAAAACCCTTCCAGATATTCTCAAAAAAGAAAACTACACAAAAATAAATTTCAAAGTTTCTAAAACCCAGCATTTGCTCATCAAAGCAAAAATTAATGGTGTGAAAGGCAATTTTATTTTAGATACTGGAGCAAGTTCCAGTTGCGTAAGTTTTGAAAGCATCGAATTATTTTTATTGGAAGCAAAAAAATCTAAAACAAGAGCTTCTGGTGCAGGGGCAACGGGAATGTTCACTCAAATTGCTGTTGGCAACAAACTCCAACTTGGTAGTTGGAAACACTCTGATTTTGAACTCGTGATTTTTGATTTATCCCACGTGAATGAAGCGCTTATTCAACATAAATCCAAACCCGTTCACGGTATTATTGGCGCCGATATTTTAATGAAAGGCAAGGGAATTATTGATTATTACAATCATTGTTTGTATTTGATGAAATAAAAAATCACATCTACTTGCGTAAATGTGATTAGATTTAATTTAAACCTATAAGGTTTTAAAAACCTTATAGGTTTGTTTTAATTTACAACTCAAAAGCTTTTTTTGGATTGTTGTCGCAAAGCAATGCTACTGGATTTTCTAATGCTTCTTTCACGGCAACCAAGAATCCAACAGACTCACGACCATCAATAATTCTGTGGTCATAAGAAAGTGCCACATACATCATTGGGTGAATTTCAACTTTACCATTTACTGCAATTGGACGCTCGATAATGTTGTGCATTCCAAGGATTCCAGATTGAGGCGGGTTGATAATTGGTGTAGATAACATGCTTCCAAAAACACCACCATTTGTGATTGTAAATGTTCCGCCAGTCATATCGTCAACAGTAATTTGTCCGTCACGTGCTTTTATCGCTAATCTTTTGATATCAGCTTCTATTCCGCGAAAAGTCAAGTTTTCGGCATTGCGAACTACAGGAACCATTAGCCCTTTTGGCCCGGAAACTGCAATTGAAATATCACAGAAATCAAAAGCAATTTTATAATCTCCGTCCATCATTGAGTTCACATCCGGATATAAAGCTAAAGCTCTGGTTACCGCTTTTGTGAAAAATGACATATATCCTAAACCTATTCCGCCGTGTTTTGCTTTGAAGGCATCTTTGTATTCATTGCGCAAAGTGTTAATTGGCGTCATATTTACCTCGTTGAAAGTAGTCAACATTGCTGTTTCATTTTTGGCAGCAACCAATCTTTCGGCAACTTTACGACGTAACATTGACAATTTTGTGCGTTCTGAACCACGGCTTCCACCTGTAGGAGTTCCCATTGCTGGAACTGCATTTACCGCGTCTTCTTTGGTAATTCTTCCGTCTTTTCCTGTTCCGATAATATCAGAAGGCTGGATGTTTTTTTCATCCAATATTTTTCTTGCTGCCGGAGATGGAGCTCCTGAAGCATAAGAAACTGAAGCTACAGGAACTGGAGCAACAACTTTAACTTCTTCTTTTTTCACTTCAACAGGTTTTGCTTCTTCTGTTTTCGCTTCAACTACTGGAGCTGAACCAGATGTTTTTTTGCCTTCAGTATCGATTAAGCAAACTATGGAACCTACGGCAACTGCATCGCCTTCTTCAGCTTTTAGAGTAATAATTCCGCTGGCTTCTGCTGGCAATTCTAATGTTGCTTTGTCTGAATCAACCTCGGCAATAGCCTGATCTTTCTCAACATAATCGCCATTTTTAACTAACCAAGTTGCGATTTCAACTTCTTTGATTGATTCCCCTGGTGATGGGACTTTCATTTCTAAAAT
>JAEMQE010000077.1:0-6110 GCA_022758945.1 Lentimicrobium sp.
GAGGTTATAATAAACGAATTCATACGTCAAACATAAAAAATATATTTATATTTTGACGTTAAAATACACAATAAATCGTTAAAATACACAAATCTATACATTTTGTAAGTATAATCTTTGCGTAGTTATTATCGCAGAATTTTCTTTTGTAGTCAAATTGTATTGAATTAACCACAAAAAACCTCTCTACTCATTTTTTTGAGTAGGAGGATTTTTATATGGAAAGTTAATAGGAAAAATTTTATGACATTTTCCTATTCGAAGTTTTGATTCTAGTCATCAAACACAATAACTTTTTTACTTAGTTCCCCTTGTGAGGTTTTTAGTTTAGCAATATATACACCAGAGCTTACCTTTTTAATTGGTATTTGAATGTTTTTTTGTTCTTGATTTTCAGTTTTTTCATTTTCGATTGTTTGTCCTGATATATTATATAATGAAACCTTGTTTACGGTTGTATCTGTTTTATTGTTTTTAATGAATAGTGTTTTTTTAGAATAATAAATTGTAATGTCATCGTTGGTAACGTTTTCTTTAACATTAAGTGATTGCGTTTGACTATTTACAAAGGTCAATGAGAATTGGTTGTTAAATTCACCTATTGCAAGTGTAGTCTTAAATTCACTATTTCTTAGGTCGTGATAAATTTTTGTTTGGTTGTCATACAAATATATGTTTGTGTTTGAGGGAATATTTTCCAGTTCATCAATTTTTATTTTCACTTCACCTTCGTCTTTATTGACAATACCTAAAGGAATTGTTTGGTCAATATTAAAATCAGGTACTGCCTGAATTACAAATTTATTTTTGTTGATTTCCCAATACATATCATTTTCATTTACATCAAACATTGGAGCATCATAACCAATATCGAATTGATTAGTCGAATTACTATCTACTCCAACTAATATTTGTCGATGCGCACCAATTGGTGATTCAAATCCTAATCTTATTTTTTGTCTAGAATCCCCACTTGTTTTTGCTGTTTCTCTTTTTTTCATAAAAACAGAACTAGGGGTGCTTTCTCTTTGAAAAACGCGTTGGCTATTTTTGAAAAGTATTGAACCTCCTTGAACCACGGTTGGTATTTGAGCGCCTACAACTTCAAAATCGATATAACCATCTATGAAAAATCCTTGAGCTACTGGTATGTATCGTTTAGGAATATTTGATCCTATTGCTCCATCATTTAAATTTAATGTACTGTTGTTGATAGCTGCAACGCCTCCCATTAATGTATATGTTGCATATCCACCTTCATATTCAGCTAAAGTGTGATTGTTCGATAGCCCAAAATGATCCCAAAAATAAAGTGCTCCACTAAAGGAATTTACGCTTGATCTGCATCCCAAACAATCTTTAAGATTGTCTTTTATAAATTCATCGGCATCAAGAGCTGACGGATATGGATTTCCTATTAAATAACTATTATCCTGAGTCAAGTTCAATGTTATTGTTCCTGAATTTGGTTTTCCAATAAATGAATAGTTTTGTGTATCTGTAATATTAGCAACTCCGCCTGTACCTTTCATTGTAAATGCTTCGCCAACTTTTAATGTACCTTGACTTGTAATATGAGACCATTGATAATAATTTGCCCATTCATCACCTTGGACTATTTGAGAGTTGTAAGACCAGATCCAACGATCTGAAGTTTTAATCGGATTTGATAAAGCACCATCAGCGAAATAAGCGCTATCGCCAAAGTTAATAGCAACTGGATTAGCAGAACTAGTGCCATCCTTAATAACATTCTTTATTGTATAGGGCATATTATTTAAGCTTCCCTGAATTGTACTTACAGGCGATGACCAATAATTGTAATTGAAACTATTTTTCTTGCCTTGTTGATCACGTTTTATAAATCCTGTACTAGCTGGGTCTAAAATACTTTCACTAACTTGATTTGTTGTATATTCTTTTTCAACTAATTGTGACTCTCCAACTAAATCTATATTTCCATCCAATTTTAAGTAATGAGTAATCCATAGACCTTGCCCATTATTCTTTTCATCTAAAGCTTGTGAAGGCTGTGCAACGGTTAATTTTCCTGACTCCACTTTTAATCCTAATAATGTGATGTCTTTTGGAGTAGAATTTATATTATGCAAACTTCTTACAATGTTCCAATCGATAAATGCTCCGTTAATACCTTTACTATTTGGATAATCCCAAACCGTGTTACCATAAGCCCACGGAGTTGTCGAGGTTGTATCTGTCCAATCGCCACCAATAACTGAATAATAGGGTAGTGGAGCGGTTTGTGGTTCGGCTGAAGTTATATTCTTTAATTTACCATCTACACCAACTCCAAAGTTTGGATTTAGATAGCCACAACCAAATTGATTCATTCTATAATACCCTTTTAAATTTGACCAAGTCAAACCATAAATAGGCATTGGAATAATTTCTCCATACACCACATTGTTACCGGTAGTTTGTTCTTTGATTTCTTGATTCATCATTTGGTGAATTTGCTCTTCGTTTAAAGCGACATTCCAAATTTTAAATTCATCAATCCAACCTTTAAAATAATTTATTGGATTATAAGGAGCGTTATTGTCTTGATCCATTGCGCCTAATAATGCTTTGTAATTATTTGCAATTGGTAAACTACTTCCGCTTTTAGTGCCCATTAAAATTCCATCAATATATAAATTATAGGTACTATTAGCATAAGTAACAGCAATGTGGTACCATCTATTTGATCCAATTTTATAGGGTGAAGTTAAACTTCCTGTACCATTCCATCTAAAAGTAACATAATCATTTTGAACTCTCAAATCATAACCATTTCCAAGAACATTTCCATTTCTTTTAGAAAATATTGTTTGAATATTACTTGATGATGCTGCTGTTTTTACCCATACTTCGATACTGAAATTTGAATTTAAATCATAGTTTTGCTTTTTAAAATCTACATAATCATTAGTTCCATCAAAGTCCACCGTAGAACAATTAGAAATGACAACATTAACTGAACTTGAACAACCTTTTACTGTCCAAGTCAATACATAACTTCCCACCTCACCTGTAAAGATTGCGTCTGGATCATTTATATTAGAAAAAGTTCCTGTTCCACAGCTACTGGAACCAGTTATAGACCAGGTGCCTAATTCTCCAGTTCCTAAGTCGTTACAAGTAATACATCCTGTAGGAATAGTGTATGAACCTTTGGTAGCATTTTGATTGGCTGTTTTAGAATTGTCATAAGCATTTAATGTAACAGTGTTTGACCCGCAAACTTCTGGCCCTAAAGTAATATTATTTCCCGCATAAGAATAACTTACATTTACATCAGCCATAGCAGTTCCTGACGCATCATATGATCTACATCCATCCACTAGGACAGTTGCCCCGTATTGATGTTTTCCTGGTGCTTCGGGGGTATAGGTAAAAGAAGATTCTAATACTCCATCTGCAATAGGAGGAACTCCTGGATTTCCAATACCATCTGTCCATTCGATTGCATCTAATTTAGGAACAATAGGTATTGTAATTCCGTCAATGGCCCATACGCTTTTGTTAGATGTTCCATGAAAAGTCCATCGTGCCCTTACTTTGGGTTGTTCTACGTATGGGGTTAGATCAAAAGAAGAATTATCGTTTTGAAAATTATATTGAGTAGCTGTAGAACCTGGATGACTTGCCCAGTCCCAAGTTTTTGGACCTACAAAAGATTGAAGCGTTATCGAATAAGTAACACCACCATCAAGAGATAATTCTAGTTTTAAATAATCGCCAGAAACCAAATTATAAGCTTGGTCAAAATCAAGTGATGCCGTACTCATATTTTTCAAACTAAATATTGGAGTTTCTAGAGTTGATACCGTTGTATAAACTTGGGGTTGTTTTTGTTGAATCCAAGAGGAATAGTAATCTCCTTGAGCTATTCCAAATTTTGGATCACCAGAATCATAAGTTATTGTACCAAAAGGATGAGGATTCGTACCTGCCCAGTTAGTGTCTTTTGTAGCATTGCCATTTGCAGTCCAATATGAAGCAGCCGGTTTTCCGTCAATTCTCCACATATCATCATTAAATTTGTCTGGGAATTGACCTGTGTTAAAGTCTCCTCCTTTTCCAGTTAAAGCGTCTTCCTGTATAGTGTAACCTCGACGTGCCAACAATGTAACATTTTCGTTTAAACAAATATTAAATACACTTTGGGCTAAAATTGGGGGTTGGTCAGCAGGTAAAGCCCTTACATAAAAACTGCTAGAATACTGGTAACAAGAATTTACTTTTATTAAGGCCCTGAAAAAAGTAGATTCTGTTGTCGCTGGATAAAAAGTAACTGTATAGTTGTTTGTTGTATTTGGTATTGCTACCCAAACAGCATCACCGACTTCGTATTTTTCCCATTGAATAATGGTGCCAATTTGTCCGGTTAGGTTTATTTTTATTTCATTTCCACCGCTGGTGCAAGATGTTATATTTACTTCTGTAGCTGCAGTTGTAGCACCAGCAGAAGTTAAATATCCTTTTAAAATACCGCCTTCAATAACTTCAGAGGTCATTTGAATGTTTTGGTTTTGTGAGGATACATTCCCAGTTGCATCCGTATAAGTCCAAGTGATAACTGACGTTCCTAGAACACTATAAGGAAATAGAATGTTTGGAACGCCAACAATTGTTCCATTACATCCATCAATTGCAGTTGGAAATGTCAATTGTGAACTTAACAGTTCGCAAGCTGTAAAGTTTAAATTAGGTAAGCTTGCTGCGCTTGGCACAGGTGCTGTATTGTCAACAACTGTAATCGTTTGTGAAATGTTTTTGCTATTTCCTGATGCGTCAGTAAAATTCCAACTTACAATATAAAATCCTGGAGTAGAAAAAGTATATGGTAATGTTATATCACCTGTAACACCTGTTATAGTTCCACAATTATCTGGCGATGTCGGAGGCACAGAAATGGTTACTGAGCAATTAGCCGTTATCGCTGGAAGTGATGTTATTGAAGGAGCTTCATTATCTATTACTCTTATTGTATAAGAGCAAGTTGCAAAATTACCAGCAGCATCTTCAACCCTATAACTCACGGTGGTTAATCCTAAATTAAATACTTTGGTACCTAAATTATTTATACCTGTTGCAGCAGAAGCTCCAGTAGTAGCACCAGTTAAATTCCAAGTCAATTTTGTAACTGTGCAGTTATCAGCAATAGTGGGATTGGTTGTGGTTACAGAAGCAGTACAATTTCCTGAATCTACATTTCGTGTTAAATTAGCAGAACAAGTAATAGTAGGTGCTATATTGTCTGTTATTGTAATTGTATAAACTGTATTAGCAGTATTACCAGCGCCATCAAAAACATTGTATGTAATAGTGGTAACTCCAAGATTAAAAGAATAAGTTCCAATAGTGTTGATACCTGTTAAAGGTGAACTAGCTATTGTAGCGCCTGACATAGTCCAAGTTAATTTGGTTACACTACAGTTGTCGGCCGTAGTAGGATTAGTGGTAGTAACTGATTTAGAACAAGTTCCAAAAGCAACAGTTGTTGAGATATTTGTAATAGAATTGATTATTGGATTCACAGTATCGGTCACAGTCACCACTTGAGTTGCAGTGGCAGTATTTCCAGCACCATCGGTCACGGTCCAGGTCACTGTTGTGTTTCCTAAAGAATAAGTTGTGGATGGATGATCATTGGTAACAGAAGCCACCGAACAATTATCAGCAGTTGTTGGAGCAGTCAATACAACGCCAGTAGCAGTACAAGCGGTATTTGTATTTACGTTTACATTTGCAGGCGCATTGATGGTTGGGTTAACAGTATCAGAAACCGTTACCATTTGAGTTGCAGTGGCAGTATTTCCAGCACCATCGGTCACGGTCCAAGTCACGGTGGTGTTTCCTAAAGAATAAGTGGTTGAAGGATGATTGTTGGTAACAGAAGCCACTGAACAATTATCAGCAGTTGTTGGAGCAGTCAAAACGGCTATGGTAGCAGTGCATCCAGAATTGGTTGTAACCAAAACAGGAACAGTACTAATAGTTGGATTCACAGTATCGGTCACAGTCACCACTTGAGTTGCAGTGGCAGTATTTCCAGCACCATCGGTCACGGTCCAGGTCACTGTTGTGTTTCCTAAAGAATAAGT
>JAEMQE010000077.1:6120-8144 GCA_022758945.1 Lentimicrobium sp.
TTCCAGCACCATCGGTCACGGTCCAGGTCACTGTTGTGTTTCCTAAAGAATAAGTGGTTGAAGGATGATTGTTGGTAACAGAAGCCACGGAACAATTATCAGCAGTTGTTGGAGTAGTCAATACAACGCCAGTAGCAGTACAAGCGGTATTTGTATTTACGTTTACATTTGCAGGCGCATTGATGGTTGGGTTAACAGTATCAGAAACCGTTACCATTTGAGTCGCAGTTCCATTACCGCAGGTATTTGAGGGTGTTACAGTAATATTTCCTGATGTAGCACCAATGGTGACAATGATCGAATTTGTTGTCCCTCCAGCAGTTTGAGACCATCCAGCAGGAAAAACCCAATTGTATGTTGTTCCAGCAACATTCGTTACACTATAGGTTTGAGATGTTCCCAAACAAGGTGATGCATTTCCGGATATTGCGCTAGGTTGAGCTGGAACTGTTAATAAAGTTGAAGTTAATGTGTTTGTTAATGTCGTGGTGTTTACTAATCCATCTATAACCCCATTTCCTCCAGTTCTTGTGATATTTCCAGAGCTTGCGGTTGTTAATGCTCTAATTTGGATGCCTGAAATGATCAATTCGTCTAATTCTGTATCCGTTTCACAGGAATATGTAATTGTAATTTGTGTAGTAGAATTAATTGTTATAGTTGGTGTTCCTGTAATATCTTTTCCTGTAGCTGCTGAAATTGTTGTAGCAGGACTTGGGCTGGTATTAAATTCGAAATTGCTTGGCGCGGTAAGGATTATGGTTCGGGAGGATGGATGGTCATTAAAGTCAGAGACACTGGTTTCTGAAATTACAATATTTTCTAATGTAGTATAAGCTGATGGGAATGAACAAGTTTCAATGATTAAGTTGGGTTTTGTAATGGTAACTTGTGCATTTGTGGTATTTATAAATGGCACACTTAATAATACTACTCCCAATATGAATTGTATTTTTTTATAAAGTAGGGTAGTTTTTTCCATAACGTTATTACTAAATAATCGCTTTACTCTGTTTTTTGGAAAAATAAATTTGGGGCACAAACTAATTTTCACTTATAAAAGTATTAAATCTTTTGAAATACATAGATTAAAGACTAATAAAATCGACGAAATACATTTTATTTTTTAAAATATAAGAAAAGGCTTTATTTTTTTATTAATGTTATAAACGAAAAAAGCATCTCAACTCAATATTTTTGAGTTAGAAGATGCTTTTTAATTTTATTTTATAAAGGAAGTTTAGTATCTAAAATGCCACTAGTTTATTTAATACATTTAGTAAAAACCAGTTAATTTGTCTTTTTTAAAACATGTTTTTTTTGTATTATTTTTTGATTTTCATCTAGCAAATAAATGAAATATCCACCATCACTAAATATAGACAAATCATTAATTTGAATTCCCTGATTATTGACCGAATGTTTTTTATCATAAATAATTTTTCCATTCATATTATATATTTGAATGTAAACCGAGTTTTTTGAATAGGAGCTTGGGAAATCAATATTGATTTGATTGTTGAAAGGGATTGGATAAATTACAAATAAATTGTTTTTCAGATCTTTTATGCCTAAACTACTTTCTATAGTAACCTGAGCTGTTGCCGAAGAAGTATTCCCTTTAAAATCTGTAACAGTAAGTGTCACTGTTTCAATGCCAGCAGTATTAAAAGTATATTTACTTAGAACCATTGTGTTTATTCCACAATTATCCGATGAGCCATTATCAATATCATTTGCGGTTATAGTTGATCCTAATGTGATTGTAATATCTTTTGTAATACAAATAGGCGCTACCGTATCATCAATAATCACATTTTGATTGGCTGTAACACTTTGTCCATTTCCATCATTGAAAGTCCAAGTTACGATTGTAGTTCCTTGTGACGTGATTGGAAACACCGTTGAAGTCGTTCCAGAAATTGTTCCAGCACAAGCATCGGTTGTTGTTGGAGTCACCGGAGTAATCGAACATTGAGCAGTTACATTAGCCAAAGTCGGCACAATTGGCGCCACCGTATCAT
>JAEMQE010000004.1:0-4704 GCA_022758945.1 Lentimicrobium sp.
AATCAATAATCATTTTTAGGATTGAGAAAATTATAGAAATAAACTTGGTAATCAATCAACTTTATAAAATTATTTCGTTTTCCACAACTAATTTTGGAACTTCTATAAATTCACTTTTTCTGGCAACTAATTCTTTTTTTATTTCCTTTGCTTTTTCTTCAGTCAAGTCATAATTTCTCATTATCCACATGGCAATCAATGTGCCTAAAATTGGGATACCGGAGTAAAAAATTCTCAAACCAGTAACTGCTCCCTCAGGTTGTGTCGCTGCATCTGCATTAAACTCCACTATCGTCATAATAACACCTGTTAATAATCCTGCTATTGCAAAACCAAACTTAACCATCCACCAGTAAATGGCTCCAAAGATTCCCTCTCTTCTTTTACCCGAAGTCAATTCGTCTAAATCGCAAACATCAGCTGTCATAGACATCATCAAAGTAAACAAACTTCCGATACCAAAAGAGAAAAAAGGTAAGGCGAACAAAAACATATAGGGCTTACCTGGTATAAAGAGAAACCAAAGCAAAATGTATCCTAAAATAGATATTCCCTGACAAAGTAAGAAGGCATCTTTTTTACCCATTTTTCTAGATATCCAAGCTACGATTGGTATTACTAAAAAAGTAGTTGATAAAGCTCCCACGCAACCAAAAAGGGTAGGCCAAATACCTGCAGCTACAACATTGCCATTAAAAAGATAGTAAACCACAATAAAGAAAGAAAATGCTGCTACAGTATTGAAGGCATTAAAAATTAAGAAAGTCGCAATACAAAGTTTTCTGAAAGGCGCACTGCTAAAAGCTTCTTTGAAACTCTTAAAAATTTCCTTTAAACTACCTCTTATTGTTTTAAAAGTTAATGGCGCAAAACTTTCCTCATTTTTTGTAGACTTGCTTTTAATAAAGATCGCAGGAATCATTGCTAATATCATGCACGAAATACCTACCCATATGGCTAAACTTCTTGTGGCTGTATCTGCATTAGGGAACCATTTTGGGTCATACATAACCACCCAAAACCAAGGTGCAATTACCCACGCCCATTGCCCAATCCATTGCGAAATTGCCATAATATTTGTTCGTTCATGAAAATCATCACTCATTTCATACCCCATAGCCACATAAGGGACACTAAAAACAGATAACCCTAAATAAAACACAAAAGACATTAAAAGGAAGAATATAAAATTATAATTTAGTCCATTTTCTCTATACAATTGCCACATTACAACAAAGGAAATCCCCATAATGATTGCTCCTATAAAAACATAATGTCTTCGCCTTCCCCAAACAGATCGAGTATTATCAGAAATAAAACCCATAATAGGATCAAAGAAAGCATCAAATATTCTAGGCAGAAAGAATAAAATACCCCACATCCATGCAGGAAAACCTAAATTTTGCACTAATACTACCATGAAAATTCCAAGTGCAGCAGGAAACATTTGATTGGCTAACATACCTAATCCAAATGCTATTTTTTGACCCATAGGAACCATACCATTGGGGTTTGAAGTATTATTTGACATATTTAAAGTATTTTGAATTATTATTTTTATCAGGGTTTAATTACTATAGTTTGCAATGCTTTAGCATTGATTGAAATCTTTTTTTTCTTATTATTTAGATAAATTTCTAGAGATTGTTCTTGTTCTGTAGGATTAAAAACAACCACTGCAATAGTCTTGTCAGGATTTTTTACCGCAGTAACCATAAGATCTTTATCGTTAATTGAGCAGCCAATTTTAACCGCTCCTGGTCTCATAAATTTGCTAAAATGTGCCATTGTGTAATATAATGGAGTAAAATAAACCTCATCCTTATCAACATCAACTATTACAGGAGCAACACACCAGTTTTTAAACCAATTAGGCCCACCTTGGGTATCTAAAACCATATTCCAATCAACCCAACCATCAACCCAATTATTCAAACATCCTATAATATCATTTACATAACGATTAACAGGGGCATATTTTGGATGTAAATATTTGTCTTTTTCACTTGCCCAATCCCAACCCCAATCTGTAGCCTCTTTACTCCAATACCAAGCATCATCTTTCCAATGTGGTACTTCAGAATCTACACAAGCTTCGGTTTGAATTAAATATTTATTGGGTGCTTTTTTATGGGCATATTGCAATATATCAGGAAAAACTTCATAAGTACTTTCGTACCAATGAATAGCTGTTCCTGCATAATATTTAGATGTTTTCTCCTCTTTATACATCGCATCAACCCATTCTTTTAAACCGCCTCTGTTTTGGTCATAACCCAATATTTTGACATTGGATTTACCATTGGCTTCCAAAGTTGGCCCTAAATGGTTTTGAACAAAACTGGTCATTTCTTCGGGAGAAAAAAGCATACTTTCCCAGTTATTTCCGTTTCCATTAGGTTCGTTTTCAACTGTAATTCCCCAAATATCAATACCTTCTTTCTTGTAGGCATCGATGTATTTTGAAAAGTATAATGCCCAAGTATCATTATATTCTGGCAGCAATTTGCCTCCTACCCATTTTTTATTGTCTTTCATCCAAGGTGGAGCTGTCCAAGGAGATGCAATTATTTTAAAACCTTCTTTTGAAATGGATTTTGCTTCCAAAATCATTGGAATGAGGTTGTTGTTTTTATCTTCTTCAATAGAAAAATGATCTAAATTTTTATCTCCATCTACCATCGCATAGGCGTAATGTTTCAAAGAAAAATCACAAGAATTTATATGGGTACGAGTTAATGAATAGTTAGCTCCCTCTTCACTAAAATAAGCATCCATTATTTTTTTATGGTTTTCCTTGCTTAATTTATTTACTAAATAAGCAGAAGACTCCGTAAAAGCTCCTCCAAAACCTGTAATAGTTTGAAATTTTTCTTCTGGATTTAATGCAATGATAAGTGGGTTTTCATTTGCTGAAAATTCTGTCATCTTTTTTAAAGAATTTCCTTGAGCAGAGGTTTCATAAACTTCAACTTTCAAATCTTTTGAAACTTTACAACTATTCAATGAAAATGCCACAATAAAAATTATTGTCGAAAATTTATAAAAACTGATACTCGATTTAAATTTTTCCATAACTAATTTTTATTTAATAAAGAAGGAGTTTTAACATCCAACCACAACGATTTTTCATTACCATTATATGTTTTTGTAATGGATTTTCCATCACGAGTCAACCCTTTAAAAATACCTTTATCTACCAAGTCCCAAAGTGCATATTTAGCTTCAGCTTGTAAATTGATTAATCCAAAATGATTTTCTGATCCCAATGGATTCGAACTGTCCTTCCATTGTTCATCAAACGCTTCAAAATAAAAAAGAGCAATTCCTTCTTTATTTGCCCATTCTCTCATTAGATTATAATATTTGGCCGATTTGTATTCATCTATTGCTTTTGAACCCGTATTACCATATTGATCATTAGATAAAGTTGCCCAGCCTGTTTCGCCAATGTGAATTGGTTTATCTACTCCTAGGGATTTCATATAATTTGATACACTATTGTATTGCGCAATAGCATAATCTCTTGCCCGAACCATTGCTGCATCAATTTTCTCCCGTTCAGACAACTGCTTTTCATTCTCCAATATTCCCCAAAATTGAGGATTGTAATGCGTATCATGCATTGGGTAGGTATGCATCGAAATATAATCGACAGACTTTATAAGTTGATTTAAATCTTCTACATGATAGTCACTACTACCACCTCCCCAAGAAGCAAAATTATCAGAAGCTGTTATCCACACATTTTTAGGTAATTTTCCTTCCTTTTTTAAATTCTGTAAATGATTTACCCATTTTAATATGATACTTGGCTCAACATAATAACTCCATGCCCATTTTACCATCGCTTCATTTCCAACTGAAATAATCTTAACAATCTCAGGATATTCATTTGCTAGTTTTACCGCCTCGGCTATTTCTATTGGATTGCGATCACTATCTTCATTCCGAATGAGAGGGTTTGCTGTCCAAGAGTTTTTGCAATCTATCCAAGCACCTAACATCACATACATTTCAAAATGGGAATCCTCTTTCTTTAATGCTCTTATGGCTTTTAATAAATTGGAAGTGTCGGTATGATGCACATTATAGGTTCTAAGAACTTTAATGTTCAATGCTGACAGGATTTTCAAATCTTCGGTTATTTGAGAAACCGTAGGTTCAATATCCCTTGTTTTACCTCTATATCCACCAAAACACATGGCCTGATAATTTGGGTTTCCCAATATTTTTTCAGCCGTAATTTCAGTTGCCACTTTTGAATTGGTACTTTTGCAGTTGCAAAACAACAATGGCATGAGCATCAGAAGATAAAAGATTACATTTTTTTTCATCAAACTAAATAGTAATTGCCACCGTTACTTGCATTATCTCTCCTGTTCGGTCAAATATTTTTTGACTCAACTCATGACTCAAAATCAAAGCTGGAATAGTTTCTATCTTATTATTTCTATATTTGACTTCTATTTGATTCTTGTCTGCCAATTTATAAATCATAAGTACTTGACAAATGGTAAATGCCAAACATCCTTTTTCTAATGCCACAGAATAAGGTTTATTTTCAAAATCTATAAAACTTACCATTTCCTCTTGCTGCAAAAATTGATTTTTGCTTAGCAAAGTAGGCTGAAACATCAGTTGCCCACCTTCTACTTTTATGCCTAATTCTCCTTTTCTTGTAAGGACATCTTCTTTTACTTG
>JAEMQE010000004.1:4804-8128 GCA_022758945.1 Lentimicrobium sp.
GATCTACCCGTAAATGCTTTATGATTAAAAACATCTTCAAAAATTTGGAGTATTTCTTCAGATTCTTTTTCAACCAAAACTTGATATTGTTCTTGATTTTTGAGTTGTAATAAAGCTGCTTTTAAGTCATTAGCATTATGGAAGTTTCCATTAAAATGATAACCTCCTTTAACATCTTTGTCAACAATAGAATTATTAGCATTAGCCATTAATTTTGCTAATAAAGCTGACTTTTCAATACTTGTTTTAGGAATGTTGTTTTTTTCTAAAAACTTAGGCAATTCTTTATTTGGATACAAGATATAACTGTTTTGATCCGGACGATACAAAGCACTATTTCTTAATGCATTCAGTATTTCTAATGATTCATTGGCATTTAAATAGCCTGAACTTAAAACTGCTACTTGACCCTCGAGCATTTCGCTGAGATTCGAGATAACCACACCATCATTTTTAACAGACATCAAATTATAAGCCTGATACAATTTATCCGGTCTTTGATTGGCTTTAATAGAATGTTCGATGAAAGCTAAAGCGGCCTTTGTAAATGTTTTTAAACCAGCGATAGAATGAGTTCTTTTTTTGCCAGAAAATCCAGTGTTGTAAACTTGAAAACGATAATCCGAAGCCGCTTTTCCTAACCGGTCTAAAATATTTCTACGGGATTGATCATCTATTTTTTCTGAAAGCAACTGTTGATTTTCTACTAAACATTCTCTAACTTCATGATAGAATTCTACCATTTCATCAGAAATTTTGATAGTTTCTAATTCGGAAGATTCTAATATATTTTGGAAAGTTTTTAAAAATCTTCGCAAATAACAAAGTGTAACCATAGACACTCCATTTCCTACCAAGGCATTATTTGCATCATTCCATTCTGGGCGTTGGGTGTTCATCCATATTCCTCCCTCGGGGATGAAATTTGACATCTTAGCCAAAACGGTAGCTAATATTTTTTCAATGAAATTTACATGATAAATTTCATTGTTATTATCCTCTATCAAAGTACCGTCAGCACCTATTTTTGCCCGTTTTTCATTTACTTTTCTCTCCCAACTATGACTGTATTCTATAGTATCTTTTGGGTTTTTCAAGATATCCTGATAGGATTTAATAGTATAGGGTACTGCAGCATATACAAAACATTCTTTATCAAAATAAGAGTTTAGTTTACCCGGCGAAAACTTTTCAATAAATTCTAAAAATTTAAGCAAATAAATAATTTGGTGATCCCCCCAATATCCAATATAGGACCAAGGATTATCCGGTTCTATGGCTTCCCAATCAAATCCACTTTTGGTAACTCTGTAGGGATTGTATCCGTCGAATGTAGAGGCATTTAAGAATTTAAAAATCATTCCTTCAATAAAATTGGGATAAGCATAAGCCAATGCTTCCCAGTTTTGAAATATATCTCTCCAATTTCCTTCGTAATCCAGAATTTTAGAATCATCTACTTCACTTCGGGTATTAATCGAGAATTTATTCCAAGGACGACTTGGATCTCCGTGTCTGCGACTAAATTTTAGCGGTAAATATTCTGTACATAACCTTACTAAATCCACATCTTTTTGACCTTCGATTAATTGAAGTAAGTCGATATAAGAGAATTCATCATTTAACCCTTTAACAAATGCTTGGTTTTTTTCAAACACTTCACTATTTGCTTTTGCTAAATATTGTGTAAAATCTTTTTTTCCTATTTGATAATTCTCATCAAAAATTCCTCCTCGCATAATATTAAAAAGAACATTAGCAAAGTGACGAGTATCAATTAATTTGTCTGCAGTAAATTGCAATCCATCAGCAGAAGCATTAAGTGCAATAAGATTTTGTTTCCCTAATTCAACGTCTTCGATAAGTTTATTTTCGATGGTTTTATCATGAATTATTGACTCACAAAGCTGAATAACTTGTGATTGATTTTGATTTACATTGGCAATAATTTTCCAATCTTTTGAAGTGTTTTGAGGCAAATACAAATCATTGGAAATAAAATAAGCTCCTTTTTCCCCCTTAATATCAGTTTCCGCTTTTAGTTTTTCGAGTTTTCTATAAGCAGAAAGTTGCTTAGAAGATAACAAATGGATTGAATTTTCCATTCCCAATGACCACACAATATTCGACTTAAGCGCTTCACTAGGTTCCGCTTTGTCAACTATTATAGCACTTAGCGCAAAAATACCTAAACCGCTTGCGGCATGCAATTCGTTTCTTTTATAAGCATCTACCAGATTACTAGTACTATTTTGCAAATCACTGTTTACTCCGTGTGGCATAATATTTTGAATACCATCTAATACCGTAATGTTGTAATTTTTATTGGAGTTATTTATGATTTCTGATTTCTTCATAAATCCAAAAAGATTACTGGAACTCCATTGGTATCTAAAAGTCAGTTGTAAATCGTTGTTAATCTCTTCAAATATAATTTTGTTACCGTAAAAGTTTTTATATAAATTTCTGCTAAGATTATAGTTTTCATTAAAACGTTCTGTAAAAGGTTCCCATAACAAAACCTTCTCCTCTAAATGAATTTGAAAAATAGATTTACTACCTGTAATATCAGCAAATTCGGTTATTTTATCGTCCGTGTAATATGGGAAAAGTGCAAATTCTGCGTTTTTTCTACCAGCGGTTAGTCCGCCATTACTCGAAATAAACATCCAATGATTAGAATCACTCACAATGCTCATAAAAAAAGGACGCATTTTGTCGTGATTTTCTATTTTATAATATTTTTCTCCCTGTATTTCAACTATATCCATGTTATTCTGTATAATGTATTAATGTATTATTTCCTTAATTATAAGATGCTTCTTCACTAATAAGAAGCCTCTTTAATTTTAATTTCATCAAATTTCTTTTTTAGTTTTTTCAATGACTTACTATTGGTAAAAGGATTAATCTGATGGACTTCCTTTAAAACGTAGTAGGCTGATCGTGGATGTAATTGATACATTCCATTTTCATTAGCCGGACCTTTTCCACAAATCCCGAACCATTCTTCATTCATATTATTTTTTCCTTTTTCAAAATCAAAAGTATACCCGCCATTACCCCAAGAGGCATTTGAATCGTGTAAGTCCAAATTTCTTGTTTGTCCATATTTCCACCAACCATCACTAAATTGGAAGGTAAAACCACCGATACAATTTTCACTTTTACCTAAACCCGCTGCGTTTTCATATATTTCTTTCCAATTCCCTTTAAGAATAGACGCCTGAGCGTTTTGATCTTCTTTATTAGTGAGCACATTAAAAGCATCTGAACCAAATTCAGTTAATAAAACAGGTTTCCCATATACTATTTTTACTATTT
>JAEMQE010000022.1 GCA_022758945.1 Lentimicrobium sp.
CCGTTTTCCATTTTTAATGTTTTTTATTGAAGTGCAAATTTACGAATTAAATAGATGATTTGAAAATCTGAAATTAATACCCTTCGAAATAGTCATTTTATCAATAAATATTCGCTAACTAATCCCCATTTGAAAGCATCACATTTGATTTCCCTCAATTGATTCAAAACTATACATTTTGTATTTTATTTAATGAGACCCTAAATGATCAATTACCTTTTTTGCAAATAATTAATTACTGAAATAACATCTTGATTTCCCATCCCTGATTGTAATGCCTTGGTGTAAGTTTCAATAATCGCATTGGTTAATGGGAAATTCACTCCATTTTTTTGAGCAAGCATAATATCTTTTTGCATTAAATTTAAGGCAAATGCGGGTTGATAATCTTCGTTGAGCAGTAAAGGGGTTTTTACTTTTGAGGCACCACTTCCGCAAGCACTTTCATTGATGATTTCTAATAAATCCGAACGATGGATGCCACTATTTTCGGCAAATAATACCGTTTCTGCCAATCCTAAATACAAAATGGAGAGGTAATAATTCACGCTCAATTTGGTAGCGATTCCTTTTCCATTAACACCTACATGCTTGATAAATTTTCCCAATTTTTCAAAATAAGGCAAGGCTAAATTTAGGTCTGCTGCATCGCCACCAACCATAATTATTAAAGTTCCGTTGGCTGCGGGTTGCGTACTTCCTGCCACGGGAGCATCTAAAAAGGAAGCCTTTTTTTGTTTTAGTCTTTGAGCAATACTCTCGGAAAGTTGTTCCGAAATAGTACTCATATCAATAAAAATTTTTCCTTCTATTGCTTCCATCCCAAAAATTTCGTCATAGACTGCTGCTACGGCTTCGTCATTACTCAGCATAGTAAAAATGATGTCGGATTGCGTTACTAATTCACTAACGTTTTGGGCAATTGTGACATTGGTATTTTCAAACGGTTTTGTTTTTTCAATACTTCTGTTGAATACCGTTAACGGAAAACCTGCCTTCGACAAATTGCTTGCCATTGGTGTTCCCATATTGCCGAGACCTATCCAGCCTATCTGTTTCATTTTATAAATTTTTATTGGATTATATGATATCAAATGTAGTGAAAAATCAGATTTATTTTCACAATATCCAAGCCCAGATCGCAATGAAAATCCTTGTGGGCTAAAATGGATTTTTTTCTTGCCCTAAAAGAATGACCAAAGGAAGTTCCTTTTGGAGTGTAGAAAAAACCAGTTGCAGAACGCAAGATTGCAATGAAGTGCCGGAATAGCTTCTGAAAAAAACTTTGTACCTTTGCCAACCTAGAAACTCAATTATGCGCATAGATATTATTACCGTTTTGCCTGAATTATTGCGAAGTCCGTTTGAGGCTTCGATGATGAAACGAGCTATTGACAAAGGAATTGTCGAAGTTCACATACATAATTTACGGGATTATACGACTAACAAACAGAAAAGTGTGGATGATTATCCCTTTGGTGGCGGTGCCGGAATGGTGATGACCATTCAACCTATTGATGCTTGCATCACCCATTTGAAAAGCGAAAGAACGTACGACGAAATCATTTATATGTCACCAGACGGAGAAACTTTGAACCAAAAAATGGCGAACACAATGTCAATGTACGAAAACATCATAATTCTTTGTGGTCATTATAAAGGTGTCGATCAACGAGTTCGGGATCATTTTATCACCAAAGAAATCTCGATTGGAGATTACGTTTTGAGTGGTGGAGAATTAGGTGCTTTGGTTTTATGCGATTCCTTAATAAGACTAATTCCTGGAGTTTTGAGCGATGAAACCTCAGCATTGACAGATAGTTTTCAGGACAATTTATTATCTGGACCAATATACACTAGACCTGCTGATTACAAAGGTTGGAAAGTTCCTGAAGTTTTGACCAGCGGAAATTTTGCCAAAATTGACAAATGGCGCGAAGATATGGCGTTTGAACACACGAAGAATCGACGACCAGATTTATTGGAGGAAAATTAAAAGTTATAAATTAGGAGTTATGAGTTTTTGCTAAAAATAATTCATAATTTATAATTCATAATTCAAAATTTTTTATAAATTTGCACCCTCATTAGACCAACCTCTGGCGAAAACCGTGAATGTTGCTCTTTTTAAAACCATAATAAAAAATAAAAATGGCAGATTTAATGAAATTCGTTAAAGACGAATTAGTTGCAAAAAAAGATTTCCCTGTATTCGGAGCTGGAGATACTATCACAGTTTATTACGAAATTAAAGAGGGTGAAAAAACAAGAACACAGTTTTTTAAAGGTGTTGTTATTCAAAGAAGAGGTTCTGGAAACACAGAAACTTTCACAATTCGTAAAATGTCAGGTGCAATTGGAGTAGAGCGTATCTTTCCTGTTAATTTACCAGCTTTGCAAAAAATTGAAATCAACAAAAAAGGTCACGTTCGTAGAGCTAGAATTTTCTACTTTAGAGAACTTACTGGTAAAAAAGCCAAAATTAGAGACAAAAGAAGATAGTCTACTATCTCTTAATTATAAAACTCCCAATTCGTTTGGGAGTTTTTTTTTGACATAAATTAGCCTGAAAATCTACTATTCTACAAAAAAAGGCTTTAGTTTTTTTAATTTCTCGATAATGAAAGCAAAAAACACCAATTTCACAATTCATTTTGTGTAAATAAAAACTTAATGAAAACGTATTCCTTTTTACGAAAACGTTTTATTATCTTTGCGGCGCACATTATAAAAAATAAAATACACATCAATACATTATGACAAAAATTAAAGTAGCTAATCCAGTGGTTGAATTGGATGGCGATGAAATGACTAGAATTATTTGGTCATTTATCAAAGAAAAATTAATTCTCCCTTATTTAGAATTAGACATTAAATATTACGATTTAGGAATTGAAAGTCGAGAAGCTACAAATGACCAAATCACGATTGATTCGGCAGAAGCCATAAAAAAATACAATGTTGGTATCAAATGTGCCACAATTACTCCAGATGAAGAACGAGTGAAAGAATTCAATCTTTCGAAAATGTGGAAATCCCCAAACGGAACTATTCGTAACATCGTGGGCGGAACCGTTTTTCGCGAGCCTATCATTATGAAAAACGTTCCAAGATACGTTCAAGGCTGGACAAAACCTATAGTTATTGGTCGTCACGCTTTTGGAGATCAATACAAAGCCACCGATACTGTCATCAAAGGAAAAGGAAAATTAACGATGACTTTTGTTCCTGAAGAAGGCGAATCCAAAACTTGGGAAGTCTATGATTACGAAGGTGATGGCGTTGCAATGGCAATGTATAACACGGATGAAAGCATTTTTGGCTTTGCACATTCATCTTTCCAAATGGCTTTGACCAAAAAATGGCCTTTGTTTCTTTCAACAAAAAACACCATCTTGAAAGCTTATGACGGTCGTTTCAAAGATATTTTTGAAGAAGTATATCAGCAACACTACAAATCAAAATTTGAAGCAATAAAAATCACCTACGAACACAGACTTATCGACGATATGGTTGCATCTTGTATGAAATGGAACGGCGGATTTGTTTGGGCTTGTAAGAACTATGACGGAGATGTACAGTCTGATACTGTCGCACAAGGATTTGGTTCTTTAGGATTAATGACTTCTGTATTAGTAACTCCTGACGGAAAAACTGTTGAAGCCGAAGCTGCTCACGGAACCGTAACACGTCACTATAGAGAGCATCAAAAAGGAAGAGCGACTTCTACAAATCCAATTGCATCGATTTTTGCTTGGACAAGAGGTTTGGAACACCGAGGAAAACTAGATGGAAACCAAGAATTAATTGATTTTTGTCATACGCTAGAACAAGTTTGCATCGACACTGTTGAAAGCGGAAAAATGACTAAAGATTAGCTATTCTTGTTAAACCGGAAGGGATGACAGCAGACGATTATTTGACTACTGAGAATTTCTTAGCAGCAATTAAAGAAAACCTAGAAGCTAAATTAGCCTAAGTTTTTATATCATTATAATAGAAAAGACGACCCGAAACGGTCGTCTTTTTTTTATCTTTGCAATACTTTAACATTTGTTGAATTTCAATTGATGTTTAATCTAACGAAATTTGCATCTCAAAATTTTAACAATGATTTCAAAGAAAATTGTTACCTTATTTCTCTTTCTTTTAGCAACACTATCTTCTTTTTCCCAAGACACAAACACTGACGAACAGACCAAACAAAAGTTTACGTTGAGCGGAACCATTACCGATACCAATAGTAATGAAACCTTGATTGGCGTAAATGTTTCTATTCCTGAATTGAAAACAGGCGTTACTACCAATGAATACGGGTTTTATTCGCTCACGCTGCCAAAAGGAATTTATAAAATTCAGATAACCTACTTAGGCTATCAAACTATTGAAGAAACGATAAACCTGAACCAAAACACAAAAACCAATTTCAAACTTATTAGCAATGAAACTGTTTTGCAAGAAGTAGTGATTATTGATAACAGCAACAAAGCCACTATTCGAAAACCTGAAATGAGCGTGAATAAACTTTCCATTTCTACCATCAAAAGAATGCCGGTTGTTTTTGGAGAAGTTGATATCATAAAATCGCTTTTATTGCTTCCGGGAGTTTCAAATGCTGGCGAAGGTGCCTCAGGATTTAATGTTCGTGGTGGTGGTGCTGACCAAAATTTAATTTTATTGGACGAAGCGACAATTTTCAATTCCTCACACGTTTTTGGGTTTTTCTCAGTCTTCAATCCTGATGCTATCAAAGATTTAAAGTTATACAAAGGAGGAATTCCGGCACGTTATGGCGGCAGAGCATCGTCTGTTTTAGATATTTATCAAAAAGATGGTAGCAGCAAAGGTTTTCACGTCAATGGAGGAATTGGATTAATAACCAGCAAAATTTTGGCCGAAGGACCAATAGTAAAAGACAAAGGTTCCTTTCTGATAGGTGCTAGAACTTCTTACGCGCATTTGTTTTTAAAACTATCCAAAGATCAAAAAGACAATTCCGCTTATTTTTATGATTTGAATACCAAATTGAGTTACAAACTCAACCCAAACAACAATCTTTATTTATCAGGATATTTTGGCAGAGATGTTTTTTCTCTGAACAAAAGTTTTACTAATACTTATGGAAATGCCACTTTAAACCTGAGATGGAATCATCTGTTTTCAGAAAAATTGTTTTCAAATTTATCTTTAATCTATAGCGATTATTATTATGGCTTAGATCTTGATTTTGTTGGATTTAAATGGGATTCCGGCATTAAAAATTACAATATTAAATACGATTTTAAAAATTACATTTCTGATAAATTTAAATTGAATTATGGTGTAAACGGTATCTATTACAACTTCAATCCCGGAACCATAAAACCATCTAATGCAGATTCGGGTATCAATTACGATCAATTGGACAAAAAATACGCCTTTGAACCCGCTTTATACATCAATGCAGAACAAGAAATTTCTAAAAAAATATCTCTTTCTTATGGTTTGCGATATAGTTTGTTTTACCGATTAGGACAATCTACTGTAAATCTTTATACTGATAACAATCCCGTAATTTTCAATTCGGATATGCAGATTTATGAAAGTGCAACTCCTATTGGAACTAAATTATACGATAAAAATAAGGTTATCCAAAACTATAACAATCTGGAACCAAGGTTTTCAGCTGGATATCAAATTAATGATAACCAATCCATAAAAGCAAGTTACAACAGAATGGTTCAGTATTTACAGCTAGTTTCGAATACCTCATCACCTACTCCTTTAGATGTTTGGACGCCGAGCGATAATTACATCAAACCACAAATTGCTGACCAAGTTGCTTTAGGCTATTTTAGAAATTTCAAAGAAAACATGTATTCCCTAGAAGTAGAAACTTATTATAAAGAAGTACAAAACCGATTGGATTACATTGACGGCGCAAATTTAGTAGCCAATGATGCTATCGAACAAGTGATTCTAAATGGTCAATTGCGGTCTTATGGTTTAGAAATTATGCTTCGAAAAAATGAAGGAAAATTAAATGGCTGGATTTCCTATACTTTATCAAAATCTGAACAACAAACTCAAGGAAGAACACCTCAGGAAACAGGAATAAATAACGGAAATTGGTATAATTCCGCTTATGACAAATTGCATAATTTTGCTGCTACAGGTTCCTACAATTTAAACAAAAAATGGTCCTTTGGATCCAATTTTATTTTTCAGACTGGCCAACCTGTAACCTATCCAAACGGCAAATACGAATATATGGGAGTATCCATACCAAGCTTTGGATTAAGAAATGAAAACAGACTTCCTGCCTTTCATCATTTAGATATTTCAGCAACTTTGACACCCCATAAAAACGACAAAAGGAGTTGGAAAAGTGAATGGGTTTTTAGCATTTATAATGTTTATAACCGAAAAAACGCTGCTTCAATTACTTTCAGACAAAATGAAGATACCGGAAATAATGAAGCTGTAAAAACTTCCATTTTTGGAGTTGTGCCAGCCGTTAGTTATAATTTTAAATTTTAATCAAAATGAAAAAAATACAACTCTTTTTCGTGATTTTAATGGCAATTTTCTTCAACAGTTGTGAAGATGTTGTTACTGTAGATTTGAATACCGCTCCACCAAAACTGGTCATAGAAGCAGCTATAAACTGGCAAAAAGGAACCTCAGGAAATGAGCAGAAAATAAAATTAACAACCACCACAGATTATTATAGCAATGTAATTCCAATAGTTTCCGGAGCAACAGTCTTTGTTAAAAACAGCTCCAATGTCATTTTCAATTTCACCGAAAAACCAAATACAGGCGAATATGTTTGCACCAATTTTATTCCCGTAATCAATGAAGCTTATACCTTAACCGTAATTAGCAAAGGCCAAACTTATACCGCTACAGAAAGCCTGAAACCAGTAGCTCCAATCACTCGAATTGTACAAAACAATCAAGGTGGTTTTGACGGAAAAACAATAGAAATCAAAGCCTATTTCAACGATCCAGCTACCGAAGAAAATTATTATATGTATGGATATGGCTATCAAAATCCACTATTAGACAATTATTACATAGGCGAAGACACCCATTTTCAAGGAAATGAATTTTTCAGTCTTTCCCAAAATAGCGATTTAAAAATAGGCGATAATATAAAAATAACACATTTCGGAATATCCAAAACGTACTCCAATTATATGAAAGTGTTGATTAGTATTGCAGGAAATAGCAATGGAGCTCCATTTCAGTCTCCATCCGCAACCGTGAGAGGAAACATCATAAATACGACAAATTTTGATAATTATGCTTTGGGATATTTTTCGGTAAGCGAAATCGACATTCTAAATTATGTAATACAATAAGGAGCTATTCCAGCTATTCATTACAAAAAAACAGTGTTAAAAACAATTTTGTAAAGGGTTCAAGGAACTTCCTCTGGTCGTTCTTGAAACCTGACAAAACTAAAGTTTTTAACACTGTTTTGTTTTTCATTGCTATCTGGGCTAAAAAACCATAAATTACTAATTCCGAGTTATGAATCACTATCTTTGCACTCGTAATTTTCAATTCGTAATTCATAATTAACTATGTCCTCACACCATATCGTTCGCGACGACCAAGAACCAGCATTGATTATTGCCAACGGCGCTTCATGCAACATCGAATTATTGGGACAATTACTCGAATGGTCTCCATTAGTTATAGTGCTTGACTCAGCAATGGAACGCGTTATGGAATTAGGTATAAAAGTAGATGTCTTGTTGGGCGATTTCGACCGAGGTTTTGATCCCAATTATTACAAGGAAAAACAATTTCCACTGGAAATTGTCCATACACCAGACCAAAACAAAACTGATTTGGAGAAAGCATTTGATTATCTTATCGAAAGAAAAATTCCTGCTGCAAACGTAGTATGGGCAACCGGAAAACGCGCCGATCACACCATTACCAATATTACAAACATAACTCAATATAGAGATTTATTGAAAATTGTCGTTCTTGATGACCATTCCAAAATCTTTTTGTTACCAAAAAAATTCGAAAAATGGTATCCGGCAAACACTCCTCTTTCCTTGATTCCCATTGGTAACGTAACCGGAATTCATTCTAAGAATTTATTCTATCCATTAGAAAATGACACGCT
>JAEMQE010000042.1:0-1227 GCA_022758945.1 Lentimicrobium sp.
TTATATATTTGGATTTTTAAATTAATTTGCATAATAAGTAAAATAAAATTGCAAAAAATACAATATATTTATTTTTAACGATAAAATTTACAACATGGCTTTCTCAAGTTTATTCAGAAAAAAGACAGTTCAAGACATTTTAAAGCAAGTAGCAAAAAATGAATCCGATGGACACGAAGCATTAGGAAAGCACTTGACAGCGCGTGATTTGACTGCTTTTGGTATTGCCGCAATTGTGGGAGCTGGTATTTTTAGTACCATTGGTAAAGCCAGTGCTGACGGAGGTCCTGCAGTAATCTTCCTTTTCTTATTTACAGCGATTGCCTGTAGTTTTGCTGCTTTTGCTTATGCTGAGTTTGCCTCAATGGTTCCTGTTTCTGGGAGTGCTTATACTTATTCTTATGTTGCTTTTGGAGAAATTATAGCCTGGATTATTGGTTGGGCCTTAATTATGGAGTACGCCATTGGTAATATTACGGTCGCAATTTCGTGGAGTGATTATTTTACGGGTTTGCTCGATAGCATGGGAATCCATCTACCTCAATGGGTTCAAATGGATTATTTAACAGCTTCGAATGGTTTTAAAGATGCGACTGCTTTGATGCAAGGAGGTAAATCTTTCGAAAATTTAAGTGCCGGTTTGCAAGCTTCTTATACTGCTTGGACAACATCGCCAACTTTGGCAGGCTTCCATTTTGTTGCTGATTTACCTGCATTGCTCATCATTATTTTGATTACGGCTTTGGTGTATCGTGGGATGAAAGAATCAAGAAACGCCAGTAATTTGATGGTTGTAATTAAATTGTGTATTGTACTTTTAGTAATTGCAGTAGGTGTTTTTTATGTAGATACTGCCAATTGGCATCCATTTGCACCCAATGGAGCAGCTGGTGTTTTGAAAGGAGTTTCAGCAGTTTTCTTTGCCTATATTGGTTTTGATGCTATTTCTACCACTGCCGAAGAATGTAAAGATCCTCAACGAGACTTGCCAAAAGGAATGATGTGGGCCATTATTATTTGTACCATTTTATACATTGCAATTGCATTAGTGTTGACTGGAATGGTGAGCTATAATGAGTTGAATGTGGGTGATCCATTGGCTTTTGTATTTGATAAATTACATTTAAAATGGATGTCCGGAATTATTGCTGTGAGTGCAGTTATAGCAATGGCGAGCGTTTTATTGGTTTTCCAAATGGGGCAACCAAGAATTTGGATGAGTATGAG
>JAEMQE010000042.1:1327-8097 GCA_022758945.1 Lentimicrobium sp.
ATGGATTTTTTGACCAATGAAACTCAAATTAAAAATTCGGCGGATATAATTACTTCTTTAGATAAAGATCATTTTGCCAAAGTATATGATTATTTAGTGGCTGTTGATGCTAAAAACAGTACTACTGATACACCTGATTTAGAACTTATTTTGAATCAATACCAACAAGATGATGCAAAATATGCTGCTGTAATAAAAGGCTTGCCCGTTGATGATTCTCACAAATACGAAAGCGGTTTTAGCTTGTTTAAACACAAAATTCCGATGTGGATTTTCTTGATTGTTTTATTTGGATTGACAATTTGGTCCAATAGACAGAATTTATCTTTAATTCCATTACTGGGCTTGATTTGCTGTTTGTATATGATGGCAGAATTAAGTGTTTGGAACTGGATATATTTTACCATTTGGTTGCTTATTGGGCTATTGATTTACTTTGGCTTTAGCCGAAAAAATAGCAAACTAAATTTGAAGGAAGCATAAGTTTTGCACAGTTGAAAATTATTTATTTGCCAAGAATTTATTTTAAATTCTTGGCATTTTTTTATAGTTGAAACAATGCGTTCGCTTTTAAACTTTTTAGCCACGAATTACACGAATTTACACAAATTATATTATGAATTAAAACTTAAAAAATTCGTGCCAATTCGTGTAATTCGTGGCAACTTTTTTTTAACTATATTTGAAACCAATAAAAGTACAAATGGAAAATTTACCAAAAGGAAGTCCTAAATTAATCAATGCTTGGGCATTTTATGATTGGGCAAATTCAGTTTATTCGTTAGTAATTGCCACCGCAGTTTTTCCAATCTATTATGAGTCCGTCACCAATGCGAATGACGGAATGGTAAATTTTCTGGGAACATCATTTCTTAATAGTTCACTATTATCCTATTCCTTATCTTTTTCGTTTTTGATTGTTGCTTTTTTATCGCCAATATTATCAGGGATTGCAGATTATTCAGGGAATAAGAAGAGTTTTATGAAGTTTTTTTGTTACTTGGGATCGTTGTCTGTAATGAGTTTGTTTTTCTTTAAAGGACAAGACACATTGTGGATTGGAATTCTGGCAACTATTCTGGCAAGCATTGGTTTTTGGGGAAGTATCGTTTTTTACAATTCATATTTGCCTGAAATTGCTTTCCCGGACCAACACGATCGAGTTAGTGCAAAAGGATTTATGCTTGGTTATGCAGGTTCTGTAATTTTGCTGGCTTTTAATTTGACAATGGTAATGAAACCTGAATTTTACGGAATCACTGATCCTACATTACCTGCCAGGATTTCATTTTTATCCGTTGGAATTTGGTGGATGGGTTTTGCACAAGTTACCTTTCATTTTTTACCCACTAATATATTCAATAAAAGACCCAGAAAAGATTTTATTTTTAAAGGGTTGAGAGAACTAAAAGTGGTTTTGCTGAGTTTGAAAAAACTGACTTCTTTGAAACAGTTTTTAATCGCATTTTTCCTTTACAGTATTGGAGTTCAGACAATTATTCTATTAGCTGGAATATACGGAAAAGTAGAGTTAGGGATTGAAACCAGTCAATTAATCATCACCATTTTATTAATTCAATTGGTGGCCATTTTTGGAGCCTTTCTTTTTTCCAGAATTTCCGAAAATATTGGAAACATTAAAACCTTAAAATTGACCATCGCTATTTGGGGATTTATCTGTTTTGCTGCGTATTTATTAGATAAGGATAACAAATATATCCATTTGCAATTTTATGCCCTTGGGGGAATGATTGGGATGGTGTTGGGAGCTATTCAGTCCTTGTCCCGTTCTACTTATTCTAAATTATTGCCTGAAACCGAAGATCACACCACTTACTTTAGTTTCTTTGACGTTACTGAAAAAATTGCTATAGTTTTAGGAACTTTTATATTCGGTTTTGTGGGTTCTATAACGAATTCAATGCGGAATTCTATTTTTATTCTGGCGGTCTTCTTTTTGCTGGGCTACATTGTTCTTAGTTTTATGAAGAAAATTGAGCCTGTTAAATAATAGTTTGCCAATTTTTTAATTTCAATGAAAAGTAACTTCTAGCAATTCATTTAAACAACAGCTATTCTTTTCCAAATTTAGACTTTACAATTTTAATTGGACAATTGAAATAGATTTCGATGCCACACTTTAATAGGAATAATCTATTTTAGCTTGGTTTTTGGCATAATGATTGTCAGTTTTTAATGTTAAGCGAATATTATGCATCTTACTTCGATTTTATTGAAATTTATAGTACTGATGCCTTATATTTGTTAGATTAATGAATTTATTTAATGACAAAAAGACTCAAATAACAAATGTCGCAACATAAAATACTTACTATTGACAATCTGTCACTTCAGGAATTCGATACTGAAACTGATTTAATTCCATTATTGACACCGGAAGATGAGGAAGAAATGAATAACGAAGAATTGCCGGATTCATTGCCTATTTTGCCTTTGCGAAATATGGTTTTATTTCCTGGGGTGGTGATTCCCATAACTGCCGGACGCGATAAATCTATAAAACTGATTAATGATGCATATGCCGCCGGAAAAATAATTGGCGTCGTAGCTCAAAAGAATGAAGATGTTGAAGATCCTACTAAAAATGACGTACATACTATAGGAACTGTTGCTCGAATTTTGAGAGTTCTAAAAATGCCTGACGGAAATGTCACGGTTATTCTTCAAGGTAAAAAGCGTTTTCAATTGGATTCCGTAATTACGGAAAGCCCATATCTTACTGCAAATATCAAAGATATTCCTGAAAAAAGACCTGGAAAAGAAGATACAGAATTCATTGCAATTCTTGATTCTATAAAAGAATTAGCCATTCAAATTATTAAAGAAAGCCCTAATATTCCAAGCGAAGCTACTTTTGCGATTAAAAATATTGAAAGCCAATCGTTTTTAATCAATTTTGTTACTTCAAATATGAATCTATCCGTTAAGGAAAAACAGGATTTATTATCGATTAGTGCTTTAAAACAAAGAGCGCTTGAAACGCTTCGCTATATGAATATTGAGTTTCAAAAACTCGAATTGAAAAATGATATTCAGTCTAAAGTTCGTTTTGATTTAGACCAGCAGCAACGGGAATATTTCCTTCATCAGCAAATGAAAACCATTCAGGAAGAATTGGGTGGCGTTTCGCAAGAGGAGGAAATGGACGAAATGAGCGTGAAAGCTAAGACCAAAAAATGGGACGAAAAAACCCAAAAACATTTCGAAAAAGAATTGTCTAAAATGCGCCGAATGAATCCGCAAGCACCTGATTTTGGTATTCAAAGAAATTATCTGGACTTGTTTTTAGAATTGCCTTGGAACGAATATTCCAAAGATAATTTTGATTTAAAACGTGCCCAAAAAATTTTGGACAGAGATCACTTTGGATTAGAAGATGTTAAGAAAAGAATGATTGAACATTTGGCAGTGTTGAAATTGCGAAATGATATGAAATCCCCAATAATCTGTTTAACAGGACCTCCTGGAGTGGGTAAAACTTCCATTGGAAAATCTGTTGCCGAAGCTTTGGGTAGAGAATACGTGAGAATTTCTCTTGGCGGTTTGCGTGACGAAGCAGAAATTCGAGGCCATCGAAAAACTTATATTGGTGCGATGCCGGGACGAATTATTCAAAGTTTGAAAAAGGCAGGAACATCGAATCCAGTTTTTGTTTTGGACGAAATAGATAAATTATCAAACAGTCATCAAGGCGATCCATCATCGGCATTATTAGAAGTTTTGGATCCGGAACAAAATAATTCCTTTTATGATAATTTCCTTGAAATGGGTTACGATTTATCAAAAGTGATGTTCATTGCCACGTCAAATAATATGTCCGAAATTCAACCAGCCTTGAGAGACCGAATGGAAATCATAAAAATGTCGGGTTATACTATCGAAGAAAAAGTAGAGATTGCCCGTCAGCACTTGCTTCCAAGACAATTGAAGGAACACGGTATGACTTCTAAAGATTTAGTTGTCGGAACAAAACAATTAGAAAAAATAGTCGAAGGTTATACTCGTGAATCCGGTGTTCGTGGTTTAGAAGCTAAAATTGCGCAAGTGATCCGTAATGCGGCCAAATCCATTGCGATGGAAGAGGAGTACAACAAGAAAGTAACCACCGAAGATATTGTAAAAATTCTTGGGGTTCCAAGACTGGAAAGAGATAAATATGAAACCAACGACGTTGCAGGTGTTGTTACTGGCTTGGCTTGGACAAGTGTTGGCGGTGATATTCTTTTTATAGAATCTTTGATTTCTCCGGGAAAAGGAGGGATGACTATTACAGGTAATTTAGGTACTGTGATGAAAGAATCGGCAACAATAGCTTTGGAATATATCAAAGCCAATGCAGAATTATTAGGCTTAAATCCGGATATGTTGTCAAAATACAATATCCATTTGCACGTTCCCGAAGGCGCAACCCCAAAAGATGGTCCGAGTGCAGGAATTGCTATGCTGACTTCATTAGTTTCAGTACTTACACAAAAGAAAGTGAAAAAAGGTCTAGCGATGACAGGTGAAATTACTTTACGTGGAAAAGTATTGCCAGTAGGCGGATTAAAAGAAAAGATTTTGGCAGCCAAAAGAGCCAATATCAAAGAAATTATCCTATGCCACGAAAACAAAAGCGATATCGACGAAATAAAACCCAAATATATTGAAGGATTAACGTTTCATTATGTGAAGGAAATGAGCGAGGTTTTGAAAATTGCCATCACCAATCAAAAGGTGAAAAACGCAAAAGTATTATAAACAAAGCTTTTCAATGCAATTCAATTCCATCCTGAAGCAACAGGATGGAATTTTTATTTGATTTAGAATTTGGATTGAAACTTCATAAGGAAAACAAGAATTTTTACCATTATAATTTTATCTTCGCATTTGCGTTTTACTATACAGAATACCCATTTCAAGTATGCAAAAAAAACTTTTAATTCTCTTTTTATTTTCGGTTTGCACTGTGTCTTACAGTCAGATAGGAGGTAAGTATATTTATCAGTTTTTAAACTTGGTTACATCGCCAAGACAGGCAGCTTTAGGCGGTAAGACGATTACAATTTATGATGATGATGTGAATCAGGCCCATTTTAATCCTGCTACTATAAACCCGGAAATGGATAATCATTTGGCTTTAAATTATGGGAGTTACTTTGGTGAAGTGAGTTACGGTACGGCTTCTTATGCTTATACTTATGACCGTCATTTGCAAACTTTTCAGGTGGGAATAAATTATGTAAATTATGGAAAATTCGAAGGTTATGACGAAAATGGTCAGGCCACATCTCAATTTACCGGTAGTGAAACGGCGCTTTCATTTGGATACTCGTACAATGTTCCCTATACAAATCTTTTTATAGGAGCAAGTGGAAAATTAATTTCTTCAACTTTAGAAAGTTATAATTCAATAGGAGGAGCGGTCGATTTGGGAGCCATTTATATAGATGAAGCAAACGATGTCAATTGGGCTTTGGTAGTTCGAAATATTGGAACACAATTTACAACTTATAATGGTATAAGTGAAAAACTGCCTTTGGAAATAATGGCCGGAGTTTCTCAAGAGCTGGAAAATGTGCCTGTTAGATGGCATCTTACCTTGGATAATTTGCAGCAATGGAATATTTCTTTTACCAATCCCAATCAGGCGCAAACATCACTTGATGGAAGCACAACTGAGAAGAAAACATCTTTTTTAGGTAATGCTTTAAGACATACGGTTTTTGGAGTGGAACTGTTTCCAAAAAAATCATTTAATCTGAGATTGGGATATAATTTTAGAAGAGCCGAAGAATTACAGGTGCAAGATATCCGAAACTTCTCTGGAATTTCTGCAGGGTTTGGACTGAAATTTAACAAAATAAAATTCAATTATTCATATTCAAGATATACCTTAGCGGGAAATACGAGTTTGTTTGGTTTAACTATTAACTTACAATAATACTATTTTGAATAAAAAAATGACTATTGCAATTGACGGATTTTCATCTACAGGGAAAAGTACTTTGGCTAAGGAATTAGCTAAGCATTTGGGTTATGTTTATGTCGATACAGGAGCAATGTACCGTGCAGTAGCTTTTTTTGCAATGCAAAAGGGGTATATTGGTAAGGATTTTTTTGATAAAGAATCCCTTATTAATAGTCTGCCTTTCATTAAATTAGTTTTCAAATTTAATACTGAATTGGGATTTGCTGAAATGTATTTGAACGATGTCAATGTTGAGAAAGAAATACGTACTATAGAAGTTTCCAGTTATGTGAGTAAAGTGGCTGAAATTTCGGAAGTACGATCAAAACTAGTTGAACAGCAACAGGAAATGGGTAAAAATAAAGGGATTGTTATGGATGGAAGAGATATTGGCACCATAGTTTTTCCGGATGCTGATTTAAAAATATTTATGACGGCTAGTCCATTAACTCGAGCCCAAAGGCGATTTAAGGAATTACAAAAAAAAGGAGATAATGTGACTTTTGATGAAGTCTTAAAAAACGTCGAAGAAAGGGATTATATAGACACACATCGTGATGATTCTCCGCTAGTTAAGGCAAAAGATGCAATTGAATTTGATAACTCAAATATTTCGAAACAAGAACAATTTGAAAAAGTATTAAAATTAGTCAACATTTAGAATTGTACTTTAGTTTTAATAACTATTTAAGCCTCGCTATTTGCGAGGCTTTTTTTATATATAAATTTTTTGCACAAAAACATAGAATCTCCCGATATACATGTAAGAAAATTACATAATTTAAAAAATATATTGTGT